>NZ_JBANAZ010000007.1:0-185260 GCF_059803455.1 Bradyrhizobium sp. UFLA05-108
GTCTATACCAGTACATCCGAAGGGCATCTGTCTTCTTTACGCAGAAGATCTTCTCAAGCTCATCGAGCTCGGTGTCTCCCTGAACTGGGGACTGAAGCACAGGGTTGTCCAGGTATCTGGAAGACAGCGATCCGACAGCGGTCACAAGCACCTTAGCATTGCCCGGCTCATTACCGATGCAGGCCCTGGTGAGCTCGTTCGCTTTAAGAACAACGACAACCTAGATCTTCGATCCGACAACCTAATCAAAGTACCAAGCACTAGAACGAAGCATAGAGACCGTGACTTCATCCCGAAGCCCAGGCCCGAATACCGTCAGCTCATCGAGGCATTGAACCTACTGTGAATTTGAAAATTGATTTGAATAGCCTGGACGAACTCCAAGCCGAAAGATTGGCTATACTAGGACCTGAGGGATACCGGAAATGGCTGGAGGAAGACGACCTCGCACGGAAGGTTCTTGAGGATATCGAAATTAGGCATGACGAAGACGAGGACGAACGTGACGAGGACGAAGACGAAGAGATCGACTGGACAGCAGAGAGACCGAGGATCCAAGAAGCCCTAGCCTTCGTCGATAATCACGACCGAGAGGCTTGGCTTCTTGTCGGCATGGCACTTCATCATGCCACTGATGGATCACGTGACGCCTACGACATCTGGAGAGACTGGTCTTCATCGTCAGACAAATACGACAGCAAACGGCAGCGATACGAATGGACCACCTTTAGGAGCCATAGCAACCCGGTCACCATAGCCTCGATCTACAAGATTGCCAGGGAGAATGGTTGGCAAGAACAAGCTCCTCAAGCTCCCACCAAAGACCTGCGTCATTCAGTCTATTTCGACTGGACTGTGAACGGTAGCGAGATCGAAGACCGAGCCCTCGCCAAAATGCGTTCAGCTTTCGAGAGCAATCGCAGGAAAGGATCATCCCACAACCCATCGGATAACCAATGGAAGGGTCTCCGACAGATTGTGAAGACCATCGAAGGCATGGCTTGCCGCCTCCAGGACGGCACGGAAAGCGAAAGGCAACAGCTTGGTTGGACGAAGAGTTTCTATGCTTCCTTTATGGATTGCGGTGTGGGCAAGACCACAGCGCTGATCGAGACCGTGAGGGCCGTCCTTGAGATCTCAAAGTACGATCACGTTTCTTTTGTTATCTTTCTGTCCAGGCTCGAAGAGATCAGAACCCTAGTCGAGCGCATGGGTTTGGATAAGCGGACCTTCGCTGTCATGTCATCGGATGAAGCCTACAACGCCTTAGGCAACGATGATCCGAAGCAAGCTAGGGTGTTGTTCACAACACAGAAGATGCTCGAAAGGAAATCTCAGCTCCATCAATTGAGCTTCGTCGGGATGACGGACTTCTATTATCAGGGCAAACCTCGGCAGGTCCGTATCTGGGACGAAGCCATTCTTCCGTCTTCGATATTCACTCTTGAGAGACGAAGGACCATGAAAATCATCGACGACCTCTATCGCCTGAACTCAGACCTTGGAAATGCAATCGATGACTTCGCTAACGGAACGCTTCTGAAGGCACATGATGGTGACCTCATCGAAATGCCCATGTTCTCTCAGTACGGCATTCAGATGCAGGACGCCCGACAGGCTGTCTCCGAAGACGCTTCAGATATCGTAGAAGCTTTGTTCAGCTCCGAAGGCCGCGTAGTCCGGATATCGAAAGACAAGGAAGGCACGACAACCATCGAATACCAGGACTTCCTTCCTGATGACCTTCGGCCAATGCTGATCCTTGATGCATCAGGACGTCAGCGGAGGACGTATGAGCTTTGGGCTAGAGACCGTAAGGGCTTGGAGACCCTGTACTCACCGGAGAAGGACTACACCGACTTCATAATCCATCACTGGGACGAAGGCGCTGGCAAGAGAGCTCAGCAAAGGAGACAGAAGGACAAGCTCCTAGCTGAAGGCATCGCAAAAACTATCGATGCACTCCCCGAGGCAGAGCAATGTCTGGTCATCTATTTCAAGAAAATCAAAAACCTGCCCGACATGATTCGGAAGCTCGTGAAAGAGCCTGAGCGGATTCGATTCCTGCATTACGGAAAGCACACAGCGACGAATGATTACGCTCACGTCAAGCACGTGTTTCTCGCTGGCATCCTTCAGTACAACACGGCTCAGTATGTCGCTACAGCATTGGCCGCCAAAGGAGCCCCGAAGGACCAGCACCTATCACCAGAAGAGCTCCTCAGCATTCGCTATGGAGAAATCTCTCACCACATCCTCCAGGCAGCTTGCAGAGGATACGTCCGTAACTGCATTGGCGACACCTGCCCTCCTGATTGTCACCTGTACATCGTCTTCCCTACCGCCAAGGGCACAGGCATCCCGAGGGAGCTCATGACGGATATCTTCCCTAACTCTACCATCGAAGACTGGAGACCAGTTGTGAACGTAAAGGGCAAAACCCTGGAGCTCTTCATCGCACTGATGAAGACCAAGATCGGAACGGTCATTCCGAAGGCCGATCTCCTACAGAGCCTGACGATCAGGGCCGATAATCTTGCTAGGTCACTGAAGCACCCTGACATCAAAGCCAAGCTCAAAGAGCAGGGCCTGCGGCTGATCGTCAACCATGCAACCGTTCAGCTCCTCCCTATCCCTAAGGACCGTAAGGTCTCCATAGGCCGGAACCGTTACGGCCTACAGAAGCCTACCAAGGCTGACCGTACTGTAGCCTTGCCCTATTAGGCCTTACGGCCCGCTCCGAGGTCTGTGACCTTCGAAGGAGCAAAAGGAAGAACCCCAGCGTCCCGACAAGGACCTGGGGTTTTTCTTTCTTGGATGAAGGGACGTTCGTGGAACGTCTCAGGAGTGGGGAAATTCGGGCAATTCTTTTCCATCCAGAACGACGCAGAACATAGGATTCGTGAAACAAGGTTAGCGCCCGAGCATACGGGCAAGGGCGAAGCCATCAATGGCAGAGGAAT
Organism: Bradyrhizobium sp. UFLA05-108; assembly: GCF_059803455.1. Taxonomy (NCBI): domain Bacteria; kingdom Pseudomonadati; phylum Pseudomonadota; class Alphaproteobacteria; order Hyphomicrobiales; family Nitrobacteraceae; genus Bradyrhizobium; species Bradyrhizobium sp. UFLA05-108. The sequence continues at coordinate 2,964 of NZ_JBANAZ010000007.1, forward strand.
GCATCATCGAGCACCGAATTCATTCTGCTGCCTCAAGTTCGCGCTCTTCGTCCGGCTCCAGGGCCTCGGCAAGCAGCGCGTCGAGAAGACGGCTGCGAACGTTATCGGCGCTGGCTAGGCTCGCCTCAAGCCGCGCGCATAGCGTCATCAGTTCGTCCACCTTGGCAACAATGCGATGCTGCTCGGAAAGAGGTGGAACGGGGATCAACATGTTCTTCAACGCTGTCCCGTTTACGTTTGCCTGACCGGTCTGTTTCTTGATTAGCGGAACGATCTGCGTTGCCCGAAATTCGGTCGTATTCATTGCGATATTGAGAAATCGTGGATTGGTGTTTTCGAGTGAAGGACGAAGGCGGATTAGATACGACGCGAAGGTGCGCTCGCCGCCTTCTCCCAAATAGATACCTGTCTTGCCAACTAACTCGGCACTATTCGTTCGATTGTACAATAAATCAAATCTCTGAAGGTAGAGGGCGGGAAGATCCTCGCAGGTGTCCGGAACGCGCTTGTCATTTCCCCAGATCGCCAACCCGTTTTGGATGTTGCCCATCGTCAGCACGGGAACACCTCTATCGGACGAGCTCGACTTTTGCGACGTACCGTATTGTGTGAAGAGGAATACGTCGCCAACGCGCGACCAAATCCAGCCGACGGGAATCGGAAATGGTGCTTCCTCACCACCAATAGGGTGAAGCGGCGTTTCGCGCTTTATCTTTCTTTGAGCAACTAATGTATCTTTCTCTTTTGCGATCCTCTTCAGCACCTCCGATGCCCGCTCGTCGCTCTGGTCCTGTGGCACAAGTTTGCCGCGTATGGCAAGATTGAGGATGGTTTGGCGCAATTGGTTAATCTGGTCGACCCGAGCCGTGAGCATCGACAACGCATCGAGCACGAAACCGGCATCATCGTGGAAGGTTTCAGGATCGGGCGCATTTAGGCGCGCCAGGGTTGCGGCAGTGAGCCGATCGCGCCTCGCCTCCCGCTCAGCGCGCGCAGCTTGCAGCTGGTCGCATAGAGCCATCAGCTCATCTACCTTGGCGACGATGCGACGTTGCTCGGCTAGAGGCGGCAGGGGAAGCAACAGGTTTGCTAGAGTCTGGCCGTTAACGTTTGGCTGACCAGTTCCTCGCGCGCCTCTTCGCAACTGAATCCAATAAAACGGCGATTCCAGGAATAGCTTCAAGTATTCATCAAATACATGACGCGTGCCTTGCACGCGGATCAGATAAGATGCGAAAACTGCCTTTACAGGAATATCCCGCACGAGGAACGTTTTACCGATCGTGCCGCCCGTCCTCGCAATAAGAATGTCGCCTCGCTCCAGCTGAAATTGGTCGACTTCGTTCCGCTTGATCATACAGCCGGGGACTGAAGGCCAATCCACAAAGTTGTTTTGAATATCTGTGATGCGCAGCAGCCGAACGTCTTTCAACGCTGGATCAGCAGAAGCCGTGTAACCGTAGTGTATTCGGCGGCTGATTGTCCCCAACCGAGTAACAGCCCAACCGCTCGGCACCGCAATTGAAACCACGGGTGATTCATTCTTGTGTTCTACATTAGGCAGTCTGATCTCCCGAGCCTTGGCAAGGGCCGCTATTTCTGCAGCAATCTGCTTGAGCAGTTCCTGGGCCGGTTCGTCCTTCGGATCCTGCGGTACGAGCTTGCCGCGCACGGCCAAGTCGAGAACGAAACCGCGCAGGCGGGCCATCGCATCGGGCGCGTCGACAATTTCTTCATAGTGCGCGAGCAGGCGTTCGGCATTCATCGGGCGAGCGCCTCCGCAAAGATCGCCTTCAATTGATCGCGCAGGCTCGCGGTCTCGGCTTCGGCAGCCGTAAGGTTCGCCATCAGCTCTTCTGGGTCCCCGTGATCGTCGGCCACCGTGTGCGGATTTTTAAAGTCGAGATTGTAGCCGCGCGCTTTTACCTCTTCAGCCGTGACCTTCCAAGCTAAAGGACCTTCTTTTCGGCCCTTGCGCTTTGGCCCGCCCCACCAATCGATGCAGCCTTGCAGGTGCTCGAAGCGGATCGGTTTCGTCATGGAATAGGCCTTCTGGCCCTCGGGCACCCGGTGCTCCCAGAACCAAATATTCTCCGTTGGCTCGCCCTTCTCGAAGAAGAGGAGGTTGGTGCCGAGAGTAGCGTAAGGCTTAAACACGGAATTTGGCAAGCGAACGATAGTGTGAAGATTACACTCCTCCATCAAGTGCTCCTTGAGACGCGTCTTTACACCCTCTCCAAATAGCGTGCCATCTGGCAGCACTACGGCAGCGCGCCCATCCGGCTTAAGCAGACGTACGATCAGCGCTAGGAATAGGTCCGCGGTCTCGCGCGTCCTAAACTGAGACGGGAAATTGTTCTCGATACCGTCTTCTTCCCTTCCACCAAACGGTGGGTTCGTCAGCACGATGTCGACACGGTCGGAAGGGCCGTAGTCTGCATAAGGTCGGCCGAGCGTGTTATCGTGACGAACAAAGTTGGGATTCTGGACACCGTGCAGCAACATGTTCGTAACGCACAGCATGTGCGGTAACGGCTTCTTCTCCACAGCTCGAAGGCTGCTCTGCATAAGAGCTTCATCTTCTGGACGCTTTACATAGCGCTTGCGCATGTGCGCTAGTGAGCATGTCAAAAATCCGCCGGTGCCACATGCAGGATCAAGCAAGGTTTCACCGGGCTTAGGATCGATCCTGTCTGCCATGAAGGCCGTCACTGCGCGAGGAGTGTAGTACTCACCAGCATTTCCAGCGCTTTGGAGGTCATTCAAAACCTGCTCATAGATGTCCCCAAAATGCTGTCGTTGGGCGAGGTCGTTGAAATCGATCTCCTGAATCTTGTTGATTACTTGGCGCATCAGCTGGCCAGATTTCATGTAGTTGTAGGCATCCTCGAACACGCCGCGAACAACTGCACGCGTCGCACCACCCGGCCCGCTGGTTTCTAAGGATTTCAACGCCGGAAAGAGATCATCATTTACAAAATCGAGAAGCTTGTCGCCGGTAATACCCTCTGGGTTCGCAGCCCAATCGCGCCAACGCTGACCTTTAGGTATCGGAGAAACATACTTTTTGTTTAGGAGCTCGAATTCCTGGTCCTGATCATCCAGGATCTTGAGGAAAAACATCCAGCAGAGCTGCGAAATCCGCTGAGCATCGCCGTCCACACCCGCGTCTTGCCGCATGATGTCTTGTACGGACTTGACCAAGTTTCTCACTGACATCAGCCGGCATCCTTGTAGAGTGTGTTTTGGAGGTCTCGTACCGCAGATTCGAAATCCGACGGAGAGCCGAATCCCTTCACCAACTGAACTGGAGTACCCATGTTAGAAAGCGGAGCAATCCGCAATATGTTCGGATCGTTCAGGTCAACCACTCCCTCGTCCTGATACTTGTCCAATAGAGCCTCAAGTACAGCACGCGCGGTTGGACCATACTTCGCGAAGTAGTTTTTCTTTCGAATCTTTTCTGCTCGTTCCTTTCGCGTGAGCGGGCGTTGGTCGTAGCCTACATGAAGAATCAAGTCGAAAGGATCCAGGTCCTTACCAACTTCTGCCGCTAGATTCTTTAGGCTGACACCATACTGCTCCAGCTCATCAACAATTGCTTGCTTTCGATCTGCGCTGTTCCAACGGCTTATAAAGTCATTCAAAGACGAGAACTCGTTCCGGACCTGCTTTTTTGCGAACTCGCGGTACGATTCAGTCACCAGCTTGCCGTCGGCGCCAAGGTATTCGACTCGCTCCCCGACGATCCGCACGGGAACGCCGCTCACATATACCTTATGTTCGCCGCTGGCCTCGCCTTCGTCGTCCTCGTCTTCATCATCCTGCCCACCATCAGGATCGGGCGGTACAGGATCGTCGTCATCATCAGGCTCCCAAATCACGACGGGCTCGCCATCGAAATCTGGATCATTGAAGAGCGTAGTGGCTTTCTTGAAGTCCATGATCGTGAAAAAGAACTTGTTGTACTCTTCCAGAATTCTGGTGCCTCGCCCGATAATCTGCTTGAAGGTCGTCATGGAGTTGATCGTCTTATCTAAGACAATCAGCTTGCAGGTGCGCGCATCGACCCCGGTTGTCATTAACTCCGATGTTGCAGCAATGACGGGGAAACGACTCTGAGGGTCGATGAAGTTGTCTAGTTCTGCTTTCCCTTCGTTGCTGTCTCCGGTGATGCGCATCACGTATTTCGGGTGCTCGATTGCAAGCGGACCGGCCTCGTTGACAATAGCTGCTCTCATGCGCTCGGCATGATCGATGTCTTCACAGAAGATAATCGTTTTTGCGTATGGGTCAGTGGCCTTCAGATACTGCATGACACGGCGCGCCACCAACCTCGTGCGCTGATTAAGAATCAGGATGCGGTCCATGTCAGCCTGATTGTATTCTCTTTGCGGCACCTCGCGGCCGAGGTCATCGACCATCCCGGGTGGCGGCGTCCAACCATCGATGTCCTTATCGATGTCGATCCTGATTACCTTGTACGGCGCTAGAAATCCGTCTTCGATTCCTTGCTTGAGACTGTACGTGTAAACCGGCTCTCCAAAAAACGACATGTTGGAGACGTACTTCGTCTCCTTCGGAGTTGCCGTCATCCCGATTTGTACGGCTCCGGAGAAGTAGTTGAGAATCTCGCGCCATTGAGCATCTTCGGCCGCGCTGCCGCGATGACACTCATCAATAACAATGAGGTCAAAGAATTCCTGCGATAGCTTTTTAAAGGACTTATCTTCCTCTTCGGTCCCAGTTATCGCCTGATAGAGCGCGAGATGAATCTCGAAAGCCGGATCGAACTTATGCCCGGTGACCTTCACCATGGCCCCAGCGAACGGTTTAAAGTCGTTGATCAGTGCTTGGTCGATGAGAATGTTTCGATCTGCCAGGAAGAGTGCCCGTTTAACCTTCCCAGCCTTCCAAAGTCGCCAGATGATCTGGAAGGTCGTGTAGGTCTTTCCGGTCCCGGTAGCCATAACCAGCAGCACGCGCTTCTGGCCGCCGGCAATCGCCTCAATCGCGTGATTAATTGCATCCGCTTGGTAATAGCGCGGCTCCTTACCTGATGCATCCTCGTGAAATGGCTGAAGGACTAACGGTTCTTCCTGATCCTTTATGCCGCGGTGAGTCTTGTACCGCGACCAAAGGAGATTCGGTCCTGGAAATGTCTGAAGGGAGAACTGAGTCTCGATGTCCTCTCCCGATGCAGGCACCTTGTTGTGGGATGCAAAGGCATCCCCATTTGAACTGAATGCACTGGGGACGTTGAGTATCTGAGCGTAGCCAAGAGCCTGTTGCAGGCCGTGGCTGACCGTGTGGTTGTTGTCCTTCGCTTCAACCACGGCCAGGGGAACGCCAACTTCCTTGTAGAGAACGTAGTCAGCAAATTTTTTCTTCTTCTTATTGCGACTCGCTACGTTTCCCCGAACCACGACAGGACCGGGAGCAAGCGTCACCTCCCGCCGGATCTGCGATATCGGATCCCAACCAGCATCCCTGATGGCCGGGGTTATATAGAGGTCACAGATATCGATCTCGCTAAGCGTCTTCTTATCTATTGAGCTCAATGGCCTGCCCCGCCCGGCGCTCTTTGCTTCGATATTACCGCTGTTTAGAGATGAGCGCTCTAAGACGCAAGCTGCCACAACCGCAGCGAGATTCAAATACTTTGCGGTCTTACGCCCCCTTCTTTCGCGCTGATTCTCGATGTCGTGTAAGTAAGAAAGATTAATGGCTCTATCCAAATTGTATGATCAGGCGCTCGTCTATGGCTTCTGAACTGCGCCGAGATCAGGTCAGGAAAGGAAGCGGGATTCCATAACGCCGAGAGCTGACACAGCCTCGTATTCGCGGTCCAAAATTGGTGTATCATTGGCTCCTGATCCCCCAAGGCGGAGAGCGACGGTTAAAATGTCTGACCCTTCTGCTCTGTCGAAATTGGAGAAGCGGCCAACTGAGACGACGGCCTCTAGGCCCCTCAAGTTCTCGGTATTGCGGCTTGCACTTGCCATCGCCATTGCCGGTGTATCCGATGTCATCGGTGCTTTCGCGAGCTTGGCGCCTCCGATCGGATGGACGGTCGATGTCGTCACCGCCGCGTTGCTGTTCGTCGTGCTTGGCTGGCAATGGTTGCTTTTGCCGGGGTTGGTTCTAGAGGCGATACCCGGCGTCGGGGTAGTTCCATTCTGGCTACTGGTGGTTGGAGCAATTGCTGTCCTGGGCACGCCTCGGCCGAAGATTGGCTAGTGGTCGCACAAAGCGCCCTGAAGCCACGCAGGTGAGGACGACAGAATAGGGAGGCAATCCAAGATTGCCGATAAGGGGCTTTCCGGCAAAGTCGTCAAAACTTGATATAGACCTTATATCAAAAGTTGACGACTTCAGCACAGGAGCGAAGCTCCGTAACGCCGCTAGGCGCCTAACGAGTCCTGCGTAAGGGGCATCTGTTTTTTGTCGTTCATGCCTACGCCCGACCTTAAGGACCCCGGGCACTCTTGGTTTCCGGGAATTTCTGCTAGCAATTTTTTAGACATGATACGCTTAAGCAAGGGGCCCCCTTCCCCCGGGGGTACCCCTAGGATGGGTCTCTACGCTGGCCTTCGGCCATACTGAACGTTTTGCAGCCTCCATGCGAGAAACGGACCGGCTGCATCATCAATCGAGCCCATAGTGTCCTCCGCAAAATTTTGTGACTAGTATCGCTGATAAACCGTATTGATAAGCGTCTCTATGTGGTGACCAACGGCGACTTCGGTGAACGTGTGGGAATTTGGATGGCCAGCGGTGTTGCGGCGATCCAGGCAGCTAATCAACTCTTTTGCGTCACCCTTCGTGACGACCTTGATGTGCTCAAGTATGCTGATGAACTCAGCTTCTTTGACTACTTGGGCAAGGTCGTCGACTGTGCTGGCAGGCTTCGACTTTGGAAATCGTCGATTTAGCTCGTTGTTGAAATCGGCAAGCTTTGTGCTCGCAACGTGGCTATACAGCAGATAGAGAGCCCCAACCCAGCTGAGCACGATCGCAGCACGGTACGATCTGTTCTTCACACAGGCTATGGCCTCTTCCACGAAACGGGCTTTGTCGGGATCATGGACGTTGATCGCAACCTTCTCTAATGCCTCGGTCACAGGGGTCAACACCCCTATTGCCGAAATCAGACCGTGATCTTCGAGCGCCTTCCGACCGGGACCGGTCAGCATCCAACCGTTGGGGAGCAACACCGCCGCTCCACTCGCCTTCAGGAAAGGCGCAGGCGATGAAGCATGACCATCCTTCCAACCGTTCTCCCTTGCAATCGCTCTGATGTCGCCGTTTGACACTGGGCCGCCGTGATGGGCGACGATGAGTTGATATTTCTCGCTCTTGGAAATATCTTTGCGGGCAAGTGCATCGCGTAGTGCAGTCACAGCTTAGCTTCTATTTCCTTCTGGGCCTTCGGAGTGAGAGTGTACGTGCCTTCGGTTGGCTCGTTGATCTCCTTGGAGCCTAGCAGGCTGCTAATTGTGTTGCCCAAGTTGTTCCGCATAGACGGCTTGTAGAACTTCGGCGCATTCTTCATTTCGTTGTGCACCTGAGCACGGGGCGCTGGCTCAATCTTGTCGCTCAATTGCAGCTTGGCCAGCGCAACCTTGAAAAGCTCGCTTGCCGAATTCGGCTGCACTTTGGCAGCGAGGGCCGCAGTGGTGAATTTCATGTCTGGATTGAGCGGGACGGCCGGATCGACTTCATCATCGCTGTCATCGTCACCGGGTGCTATCCCCAGCGCCGCAACGATCGCCGCTATGAGGTCAGGCAAGTCGTTCTTTAGATAATCAACCTCGCCCTCCCACTCGATTTCGATCCCTTTCGCCTTGATCCGTAGCTTCGCAGTCATCAGCTTTACCCCCGCCCTCGTATCTTCAACCTAGACGAGCCCCATAGGCAGCGACAAGACCTAGGCGTGGATCGTAGCGCCTAGATGGTAGCTTTGCTGGGGATTACTTCAGGATCAGGCTGGGGGTGGGCTCGAACCACCTATGGCGGCAGAATGAGCGATATGCTTTGTCGACAACTGATCTTGCCGAAATGATCAATGCTTCCTGCCCAAGCTGGGCAAGCGCACCTGAGGTCAGCTCCATCCCTTCCACAAGGCTAGCACCTAGACGATCTGCCTCAAGGACGAGCTGGAGGCACCGAGCAAGCTTCACCCCTTGAGTGCCGCTCGCCCTTGACCCAGCTCGCCTAGGTGCTCCTCGATCTTGCGCCGGGACGGAAGAGCGCCTTCTACCGAACAAAAGAGCAGCCAAAAGAATGCAATCGGCCTTTCAGGCAGCCTCAAGGGCGGCACGCGCGAAAATGCAGTTGTAGCTCAGTTGGTTCAGCGACCAAGCGAAGCGAGGGAGCGTCGAGGGAGTAGCGTGCGAGGAGCGAAGCGACGAGTGCGGCACCCGAGCGAAGCGAGGGCTACGACCGTCAGAGCGCCCTGTGAGATCACTACCGGTCAATGTCCGGGTCAATACTCTCTCGAAGGCAGAAGCCGCGGAGTACTAATCATATAGAGCTAAGTTGTTGATAAGATTGGTACAGTTGGGTGGGCTCGAACCACCGACCTCCTGTTCCACAGACAGGCGCTCTAACCAACTGAGCTACAACTGCATTTTTGCGCGAGCCGCCCTTGAGGCTGCCTGAAAGGCTCAAAGCGCCGAGGGGGCTGGACGGGCCGGAAACTAGGTGCAACCGCCCTGTTTGGCAAGGCCGCAGCTAGGCTAAAATCCGGCCTGAATCACCTTATTCCAAAACAAAACCCGGGCCGTGGGGCCCGGGTCTCTTATTCTTTGGGCATGATCTTGTCGGAAAACCGCTACACACTTTTCCGGATCATGCCTAACGGGGCCGATCGGCTTCAGGCGGCGGGCTTGTAGAACTTCGAGGCGCTGGCCTTGATGGGCTCGACGGTCTCGCTGGCGACGCGCTGGCCGAGCTCGGCGAGCTCCTTGGCCTGGGCCTGGAAGGTCTCGAGCTGCTTCCTGGTGTGGCCGTTCCAGAGCTCCATCGCTTCCGACGGCGACTTGAGGCCGAGCAGCTCCTGGGCGAAGTCCAGATGTGCGCTGGTGTTGGCCTTCGTGAATTCCATCAGCTTGGCGGTGTACTCGCCAAAACCCTTGTTGGCGGAGGCGAACACTGCCTCGATGGTGCCGTTCTGGCTCTCGGCAGCATCCTTGAACTTGGCGTAGCTTTCGCGGGCCTGTGACACGCCCTTTTCAGCGAACGCACGCATCTGCTCCGGGACCTCGAACGGAATGATCGAGGCGGAGAATGGATCAGTCGCACCTGTCATGGTTATCCCTCACAATGGTCGAAGAAATTGAGTGAGCCGTCTGGCGCCCGCCGGCCATGATGGCGGGACGGGTACGGTTAGGTGGAAACGCTTAAAACGAGATGGCTCGCCCAGCGCCTCCGGTTATCTACGGATATCATGTCAACATTGTGCGTCGCAATGCGACATCAGGTGCGACGCCGCAATTTAATCCCGGCCAGTGGTAGTTCCTGGCCGGGGAACCTCTGGTTGCAGGTAATTAGACCCCGCCACGAAAAAAAGTGCGCTCCCTCTCCCGCTTGCGGGGGGTGGGGTGAGGGTGTTTCCGCGTCGGGATTGTCGGAGAGCTGCGGAGAAATCCCTGGGCGGAGAGAGCCCCCACCCGCCGCGCTTCGCGCGCCGACCTCCCCCGCAAGCGGGCGAGGTGCACCGAGCCCGCGGCCCGCGGGAAGCGGAATCCATCGGGCCGCAGGGTACGCATGGATTCCGGGCTCGATGCTTCGCATCGCCCCGGACACCGCCCAAACGGCTTCAGTGCTTCGGCTTGGTCGCGTCGATGGCGGCGCGGCTGACGGCCTGGCCCATCTCGCTGGCCTGCTCGGCCAGCACCTTCATCTGCGCCTGCACATATTCGCCGTGCAGACGCATGATCTCGGACAGGTCCTTGGCGTGGATCAGCGACTGGGCGTAGTCGAGCGAGGCCTGCACGTTCCTCTCGGCAAAACCCAGCGCGCGGGCGTTGAGGTCCTTGGCGCCGGCGCGCATGGTTTCGCCGCGCTCCTCGATCGAGCCGGCCGCAGCCTGGGCGCCGCTCAGGAATTTCTCGAACGCATCACGCGCCTGCTTGAAGCTGGTCTCCGCCATGGATCGCATCTCCTGCGGAATCTCGAAACGTTCACGGGCTGGTTCGCTCATGCTGCCACTCCTGTTGTTTTGGTTTCGCCCTTTTGGGCTGCCGTTTTTTCGGAAGCGCCGCCAGCATGACCGGCGCGATGGCGGCCCGCTTCCGTCAGGCCCCACAGCCCCTTACTCACATGCAACGCGCGGGCGGGCTTGCGGGTTCAGCAAGATTAAGGTTATCGCGGCTATGGTCGCTCTTCGGGGCCGGCGGCCGTGGACCTGCCGGCGGCCGCAGGCAATACTAACCCTTTCTTAAGGCTGCCATTCCCGCAAGCCGCCCGACGGATGACGATCAAGAGCCCGCGTGACCCACCAGAACAAGCCGGTTGGATGAATAGCTCGGATTTCCAGTTGCGAGGCGTGGACGATCCGCGGCTGGCCGTGCACGCGACCTCTCCCCTGCCCGCTTGGCTGTGGTCGATCGACGGCACGCGGGTGGTCTGGGCCAACCCGGTCGGCGCAAAACTCTTTGGCGCGACGAACGCCGCCGATCTCGCCAAAAAGGTCTTCGGGCCGGCCGACCCGCACCGCCGCCAGGTCGCGCAGCTCGGCCAGCGCCTGGCGCCCGGCGGCGCGGTGCGGCTCGAGCGCCTGCGCGGCTTTGGCAGCACGCTCGGCACGCTGATGACCTGCGCCTGCGCGCGGCTCGAATTTCCCGACGGCAGCCACGCCGTGCTGGTCGCCGCGATGTCGTCGAGCGGCCGCGTCATGCCGCTGGTCGAACGTCTCCAGCACCTCGTCGAAGGCGCCGAGGTGCCGATGGCGGCATTCGCGGCGGACGGCCTGTTCATCGGCGCGAGCGAGACCGCGCGCACCCTGCTCGGCTTTCCCGATCTCGCCGCGGCGGGCCTCGACGAGGTGCGCGGTGCTGCGCTGGTGCAAGGCCGGGCCGAGACCCCGCTCGGCATCGGCCATTTGGTGCTGCAACGGGTTGGGATGGGAGCCGATATCGGTCTCGTCGCGCTGTACGAGCGGGGCGCATTCGAGGCTGCCCAAGTGCCGCGCCAAGTCATGCCGGATGCGGCGCCCGAGGCGCCGCCGGTCGGGCCCGTTCCATCTGCAGCGCCCAGGGCACCGGCGGTACCGGACTACGAGCAACCGGCGCTGGCCAACGAGGCCCCTGCCGAGTTTGCGCTGTTCGATGCCTTCGCCGAGCCGCTCGAAGCCGTGGCGGTGGAAGCGCCCGCATCGGTTGAAGATGCGGTTGATAACCCGGCCGAAGACATTGTGTCGCCCAAAGCCGAGCCGATCAGTGCGGCGATGGACCAGCCGCTCCCAGTTGCGGATGCGCCTGCCACGCCGCGCAATCAGCCCTTGCGCTTCCTGTGGCAGATGGATGCGGTCGGGCGGTTCGCGCTCGGGTCGGACGATTTCATCCGCCTGATGGGCACGCACACCGCCGCCGGCTTCAGCCGCCTGTGGTCGGAGATCTCAGAGGAATTTGCGCTCGATCCCGAGGGGCGCATCGCCAGGGCGCTCGCCAGGCGCGACACCTGGGCCGGCATCACCGTGAACTGGCCGGTCGATGGCGGCGAGCGCCTGCCGGTCGAGCTCGCCGGCCTTCCGATCTATGACCGGATGCGCAATTTCGCGGGCTTCAAGGGCTTTGGCGTCTGCCGCGATCTCGACGGGCTCAACCGGCTCGATGCGCTCAGGCGCTTCGAGCTGCTCACCGATCCGCCCGCAACGCAAAGCCTTTCGGCCGACACCACCCCGCCGGTCACCGAGCCCGTCACGGAGCCGGAGCCCGAGCCGCCGGCCGTATCAGAGATTCCCGAGCCGATTGCCGAACTGCCTGACCCCTTCATCGACGCGAATTCACAACAAGCCGATTTGGATAAGCAAGTGGAAACGCCCCCCAACGTCGTGCCATTCCGCCCGCTCGGCGACAACAAATCGCCGACGCTCACGCCCGTCGAGAACTCCGCCTTCAACGAGCTCGCCCGGCAATTGTCCGAGCGGCTCGAGCGCGAGAGGGACGCGGCCGCCGCCTCCGTCGAGCCGCAGGAGACGACGCAGGCAGTCGTCGAGGAGCCGCCTGCTCCGCCCGCAGAGGAGAGGCCGCGCGAACTGGCCGAGTGGCTGCTGACCGAGCCCGAGCCGCCGCCGCGCGGCGAGACCATGCGCGACCGCACGCTGCTGGATCTCGTGCCGACCGGCATTTTGATTTACCGGCTCGACCGCCTGCTCTACGCCAACCCCGCTTTCCTTGCGCGCGTCGGCCATGACAATCTGGGCGCGCTGGAGGAAGCCGGCGGACTTGATGCGCTCTACGTCGCGCCGGGTGTGTCATCGACGAGCAGCACCTCGGAGGCCGGCACGCCGGTGACGATCAGTGCGACCGACGGCTCCGACGCGACCGAGGCCCGCCTGCACACGATCGTCTGGGATGGCGACACCGCGCATGCGCTGATCTGCGCGCTGCCAGCGCCAGCGCCCGTCATCGCCGAAGCCGTCGTCGCCGCGGAAGAGCCTGGGCCCGCGTTCGAGGACGAGCCGGAGCTCGAAGCCGGTCAAGCCAATGCGGAAGATCTCGCCGCGATCCTCGACACCACGGCCGAGGGCATCATCATGTTCGATGCCGAAGGCAACATCCACGCCTGCAACCGCAGCGCCGAGGCGCTGTTCGGCTATGACGGCGAAACGCTGCTCCAGCAGAACCTCACCACGCTGTTCGCGCCGGAAAGCCAGCGCCTCGTCATCGACTATCTCGACAGCATCAGGAGCGGCAACATCGCGAGCCTGCTCGACCACGGCCGCGAGGTGCTTGGCCGCGAGCGCAAGGGCGGCGTCCTTCCGCTCGCCATGATCATGGGCCGCACCCAGCCCGATGGCCCGAACTTCTTCGCCGTGTTCCGCGATCTCTCCCAGAGCAAGAAGGGCGAGAGCGAATTGAAGCAGGCGCAGCGTCTCGCCGACGGCGCGGCGAACGCCAAGGCCGACATGCTGGCACGCATCAGCCACGAGATCCGCACCCCGCTCAACGCCATCATCGGCTTTGCCGAGGTGATGATCTCCGAACGCTTCGGCGCGCTCGGCAACGAGCGCTACGGCGACTACATGAAGGACATCCGCGCCTCCGGCGAGCGCGTGATCGCGATCATCGACGATCTCTCGGAGCTTTCGCGGATCGAGACCGGCAAGCTCGACCTCACCTTCGGCAATCTCAACCTCAACGATCTCGTCGAGGCCTGCGTCGTGGTGATGCAGCCGCAGGCCAACCGCGAGCGCATCATCATCCGCACCTCGCTCGCGCATGCGCTGCCCCAGGTCTCGGCCGATGCCCGCGCGCTGCGGCAGGTCGCGATGAACCTGATCGGCAATTCGATCCGGCTCGCGAGCGCCGGCGGCCAGGTCATCGTCTCGACCGCGCTCACCGACCGCGGCGAGGTCGCGCTTCGCATCCGCGACACCGGCCACGGCCTTTCCGAGCAGGAAGTCGCCGCCGCCATGGAGCCGTTCCGTACCCCGCCGCCGCTGGATGCCTCGGAAAGCGCCGAACTCAGCCTGTCCCTGATCAGGGCGCTGGTCGAAGCCAACCGCGCGCGCTTCAACATCAAGAGCGCGGCGAATACCGGCACGCTGATCGAGGTGGTGTTCTCCCCGTCGCTGACAAGGGCCTAGCGCGCGGGCACCGCCGCGCGCGGGATGGCCAGCGCGCGCCAACGGCTGCCGAGGAGCAGCGGGCCAAACGCGATCGCAAAACCTGCGAATGCCGCGACCCAGCCGAATGCTGCGACATGCAGCAACACCTCGCCATGCGCAGGCGAGACCACGGCACAGATGCGCGCCAGCGCCGCCACGACGATCGCCACATAGATCGCTTGCGTCGCGACGGAGGCCGTCAGCGCCTGCCCGGTGTGGCCGAGGGTTGCACGCGTCATCACCGCGAGCGTCATGGTGCCGGCCGCTCCCGCCATCCAGGCGTGGATGCCCGCGCTTGCCGGCAGCGCGCCGAAGCTAGCTGCCGCATGCAGCACGAAGCCGAGCGGCACGAAGGCGTAGCCGATATGCAGGATCAGCAGCAGCCGCTCGTGCGTGGTGCGATCGCCGGCCCAGCGCGCGAGGCGCAAAATGTGGAGCACGCCGACAAGCGCCATTGCAAGGCCGGTGAGCACACTCAGCGGGCTCGCGATCCAGCACACGAGCGCCAGCGCGCTCAGCGCGATCACGCCGCCGTCGAAGCGGCCGAACGGCACCGGCAGGCGGCCGGGATTCATCTTGACCAGCCAGTTGCGTGTGAAGCTCGGGATGATGCGGCCGCCGATCAGCGAGATGAGCAGCACGACCACGGCGATGCCGACGCGGATGCTGTAATCCGCGGCGCCCTCGATATGGGCCTCCAGGTGGAACGCGACGTTGCCGGCGAGCAGCAACAGCACGAGCATCACCACCGGCAGGTTGCGCCAGTTCTTGCCGGCGGCGATCTCGCGCAAGGCGGCGGCGACGACCAGCGCCAGGAATGCAGCATCGACCGCGAGCGCAACGGCCCAGCCGAGCCCCGCCGAACACGTCACTGCGATGCGGCCGGCAGACCACACGATGACCAGAACCGCCAGCGGCGCGCCCTGGATCGGCAGCCGCCCGGTCCAGTTCGGGATCGCCGTGAACAGGAACCCGGTGATCACAGCCGGCAGGAAACCGTAGAGCATCTCATGCACATGCCAGTCGCGTGGGGCGAACGCGGAGCTCAGCGACAGCTCTCCGTAGAACAGCGGCAACCAGACCAGGATCGACGCGGCGGCCTGGATCGCGGCCAGCAGGAAGAACGGGCGAAAGCTGTGGGCCAGTAGCGGCCAGCCTTGGTGGGTGCGGGTACGGGCGCCAGCCATATCGGTAAACTCCGGCTCAATCGGGCTTTGCACACAAAAATACCGGCGCTGGGGCGGCCAGTTTTGCGCTAACGCAAATTGCCGGCCGAATGGCGTGCAATCACAAAGTCCTGAAAGTCCGCGCCATGGAGGCAGAATGGCCAAGGTCGACCCGTCACTGGTTGCGCATTTGCCGCTGTTTGCCGGCTTCACGACCGAGGAGCTCGAGGAGATCCTGCGCGAGGCGCGCTCGTCACGTCATCCGAAGAACAGTGCGGTCTTCGCGCAAGGGGAGGACGCGCATTCCTTCTTCCTGCTGCTGCACGGCCATGTCCGCGCCGCCAAGACCACGCCGACCGGCGAGCAGATCGTGGTGCGCTACGTCGCGCCCGGCGAGACGTTTGGGCTGGCGATGGCGATCGGGCTCACGCAATATCCGGCGACCGCGACCGCGGTCGACGACAGCGTCGTGCTGGCCTGGCCGACCGGCGCCTGGCCGCGGCTGGTCGAGAGGTATCCCGCGCTCGCGACCAACACGCTGCAAACCGTCGGCACGCGCTTGCAGGAGAGCCACACCCGCGTGCTGGAAATGTCGACCCAGCAGGTCGAGCAGCGCGTCGCGCATGCGCTGCTGCGGCTTGCCAAGCAATCCGGCAAGAAGCTCGATCACGGCATCGAGATCGATTTTCCGATCAGCCGCCAGGACATCGCGCAGATGACCGGTACCACGCTGCACACCGTGAGCCGCATCCTGAGCGGCTGGGAGAGCCAGGGCCTCGTCGAAAGCGGCCGCCAGCGCATCATCCTGCGCGAGCCGCACAGGATCTTCGTGCTCGCCGAGCAGAGCGCACAGGGCGGGTCGGCGGGTTGATCACGCCGGCACGCTCTCGCACAGCGCGGCCAGGAATTTTGCGCGATCGATGCCATGCTCGCGGCAGGCATCGTCGACGGTGTGGAAGCAGGCGATCGGACAGCCGACGCACGCCATCCGGAATTCCAGGAACACGCGGATCGTGTGCGGCGCCGAGCGCATGATGTCGTCGACGAGATCGTCAGATCGGAAGGACATGGGCAACTCCGTTCCGATGAGACGATAGCGGCGCCGCCAGCAACCTCTTTGTCGAAGCGCAAGCTCGCGCCGGTTCCGTTGGCTCGTCACACCGCCCGGCTGTGAAGCTGCCTGGCGGCGTCCAGATGCGCGTCGAAGGCGGCAGCGACGCTGCGGACGAAGAAGCGGGAGTCCCTGGCGACCGCGAGCTGGTCGCCCTCGAGCCTGACCACGCCGTCGGAGATCAGCGTCTTCAGCCGCGGCGCGGATTGCAGCATGCTATCGGCCCGCGCGCCGTGCCGAGCGCAGATCGCGCCGAGATCGGCGCCGTAGTCGCACATGATGCGCTCGATGATGTCGGCGCGCAGCCGGTCGTCGCCGGTCAGCGCATAGCCCTTGACGGTTGCGAGGCCGCCGGCCTCGATGGCCTTCGCATAGCCGACGATCGACACCTCGTTCTGCACATAGCCTTGCGGCAGGTGGCCGATGGCGCTGGCGCCGAAGCCGAGCAGCACATCGCTTACGTCGGTCGTGTAGCCCTGGAAATTGCGGCGCAGAGTCTTGCTCTCGAAGGCCAGCGCCATGGCGTCGTCCGGCCGCGCGAAATGGTCGAGCCCGATCTGCACATAGCCTGCGTCCTTCAGCGCGTTGGCGATCGCGCAGGCCTGGTCGTGACGCGCCGGACCGTCAGGCAGGAACGCCTCGTCGATCTTGCGCTGGTGCTTCTTGAAGGTCGGCACATGGGCATAGCCGAACACCGAGAAACGGTCGGGCTCAAGCTCCAGGCTGCGCCGCACCGTGTCGAGACAGGAGGCGATGGTCTGGTGCGGCAATCCGTAGATCAGGTCGAAATTGACGCCCTTGATGCCGGCGCGCCGCAAGTTCTGCGTGACGGCGGCGGTCTGCTCGAAGGTCTGCACGCGGTTGATCGCAAGCTGCACGCGCGGATCGAAGCTCTGCACGCCGAGGCTGGCGCGGTTGACGCCACCAAGCGCCAGCGCGGCGGTCATCTCAGCCGTCAGCGTCCGCGGATCGATCTCGATCGCGATCTCGGCCGACGGCAGCACGAAGTACGCCTGCCGGATCGCCGCCATCAATTCGGTGAAGGCCTCGGGCGCCATGATCGTCGGCGTGCCGCCGCCGAAATGGATGTGAGCAACCTTGATGCGGCGGCCGATGGTGTCGGCCACCAGATCGACCTCGCGGCGCAGCGTCCGCTGATAGGCGATGATCAGATCGTCGCGGCGGGCGATCTGGGTGTGGCAGCCGCAGTACCAGCACATCTTCCGGCAGAATGGCACGTGCAGATAGAGCGAGGCGTTGACGCTGGCGGGAAGCTCGGCGAGCCATTGGCCGTAGGCCTCGGCGTCGACCATCTGCGAGAAATGTGGGGCGGTCGGGTAGCTCGTGTAGCGCGGCAGACGTTCGTCGCCGTAGCTCGCCGCCAGATCCGCTCTCATGTCCTGATCCAATCCTGATGTCGAGATCTTGCGGGATGCGCGCCCCGCAGCTACCTCAGGTACTTCCGATTTGGCCGGTCCACCTTGCGCTCGCTCAAAGTGCCGCGGAATTGGGGCATCGGAACTTTGCGCTCGCGCAAAGCGCGCATGGTGCTTTCGGCGCTAGCTGCGCGTCTCGAACCAGGGAAACAGCCGCCATGAACCGTTCCAGACTCGCACTCACCTGTGCGGCCGCCGCACTGTCGTGCCTTTGGTCGCAACCGGCGCTGGCCGGTGATGCGAGGCATGGCGATCTCGCCATCAGCATGGCCTGGAGTCGCGCGACGCCCGGCGGCGCCAAGGTCGCCGGCGGCTATCTCACCATCGAGAACAAGGGAGCCGCGCCGGAACGATTGAAGACGGCATCGACGCCGCTCGCCGCCAAGACCGAAATCCACGAGATGGCGATCAACAACGGCGTCATGACCATGCGCCCGCTCGAAGGCGGCCTTTCGATCGCGCCGGGACAATCCGTGCAGCTCGCGCCGGGCGGCGGACATCTGATGTTCGAGGGCCTCAAGGCGCCGCTGCACCAGGGCGATCAGGTGCCGGTCACGCTGTCATTCGAGCACGCTGGCGAGGTGAAGGTGACGCTCGACGTGCGGGCCCTAGGCGCACAAGCGCCCGAAGCTGCAAACAGCGCGCAAGGGCGGCAACAGTCGAGCACCGCGCAAGCCCCGGAGCAAACCAACAACGCACGAGCGCCTGAACCTGCACCGCGCACTGAAGCCGCAGCGGCTGCATCCGCGCCAGCCGCCAGCGACGCGGACGAGAGCTTCTTCACGCATCTGCATGCCGAGAAAGCCATGGCCAATGTCACGGTCTCGCCCGGCCGCGCCGGCCCCGTCGAGATCGCGATCCAGCTTGAAGATGCGAATGAGTTGCCGCTTGCAGCAAGCTCCGTGTCGGTCACGCTCGGCAATATCGAGCATGGCATCGCGACCCGTCACTGCGAATGCAGAGCGCGTCGGTCACGATCAATGGCGCGTCACGATGTCGGCGCCACTGCCCGGACGCTGGTCGCTCGGTCTCGACATCCACATCACGCCGTCGGATGCAGTTAACGTCGTGTCTCCGATCCTGCTTCGGTAAGCGACCCAAGTACTGCTCCGGAGGCAAATCAGGCGAAAGGTTGTTGCAGCGCAAACTATCTTGCACCAGGAAGCGCAGAGTAGGTCCCGTCATCAAAACCATTTCAGATGAAGGATGCTTCCGATGTTCACCCGCAGAGCCGCATTGATCAGCGCCGCCGCGACCGCCCTGATGCTGGCGACCCCCGCTTTTGCCGCCGACGATCTCAAATTGCCGCGGCAGAAGGTCGAGCTGGTCGCACCGCCCTTCGTGCATGCACACGAGCAGGCCACCAAGCAGGCGCCCAGGATCATGGAGTTCACGCTCACGATCCAGGAGAAGAAGGTCGTCATCGACGAGAAGGGCACCACCTTCCAGGCGATGACCTTCAACGGCTCGATGCCGGGCCCGCTGATGGTGGTGCATGAAGGCGACTACGTCGAGGTGACGCTGGTCAACCCTGCCACCAACACCATGCCGCACAACATCGACTTCCACTCCGCGACCGGTGCCCTTGGCGGCGGCGCCCTCACGCTGGTCAATCCCGGCGAGCAGGTCGTGCTGCGCTGGAAGGCCACGAAGACCGGCGTGTTCGTCTATCACTGCGCACCGGGCGGCGCGATGATTCCGTGGCACGTCGTCTCCGGCATGAACGGCGCCGTGATGGTGCTGCCGCGCGACGGGCTGAACGACGGCAAGGGCCACGCGCTGAAATACGACAAGGTCTACTACATCGGCGAGCAGGACATGTATGTGCCGCGCGACGAGAAGGGTAACTTCAAGTCCTACGACTCGCCCGGAGAGGCCTACACCGACACCGAGGAGGTGATGAAGAAGCTCACTCCGAGCCACGTCGTGTTCAACGGCAAGGTCGGCGCACTCACCGGCAAGAACGCGCTGACCGCCAATGTCGGCGAGAACGTGCTGATCGTGCACTCGCAGGCCAATCGCGACAGCCGTCCGCACCTGATCGGCGGCCATGGCGACTATGTCTGGGAGACCGGCAAGTTCTCCAACGCGCCGGAGACCGGGCTCGAGACCTGGTTCATCCGCGGCGGCTCGGCGGGGGCTGCGCTGTACAAGTTCCTGCAGCCCGGCATCTACGCCTATGTCACGCATAATTTGATCGAGGCCGCCAATCTCGGTGCCACCGCGCACTTCAAGGTCGAAGGCAAGTGGAACGACGACCTCATGACCCAGGTGAAGGCACCTGCGGAAATCTCGGCTCCGACCAACTAGCGTGCATGAGGGGCCGGTGACGACCGGCCCCTTCTTCTTTCGGGGGGACTCCCATGCTGATCGCATTCAAGCTGAAGCTGGTGCTCGCCTGCGTTGCCGGATTCGCAACGCCGCTTGCCGTTGCGCCTCTGGTCACTGATGTCGTCACGCGCGGCGCGGCGAGCGAACCGGCGATCGTCGAGATCGCCGCCGGCAGTTTCATCTATCGTGCCGCCGGAGATTTCACCCGCGCGGGCCAACAGGCGGAAGCGCCGCTGCGCAAGTTACGCTTTGCAAAGCCGCTTGCGATCATGCAACAGCAGGTGTCCTCCGCCGACTATCAGCTCTGCGTGCAGGACGGCGCGTGCCGCGCGCTCGACCGCGACGTCGTGGTCGCACCGGATCGCGCCGCGGTGCAGGTGAGCTGGCACGATGCGCAGGCCTATGCCGCCTGGCTGTCGCGCAAGACCGGCAAGACCTGGCGCCTGCCGAGTGACGAGGAATGGGCCTTTGCCGCCGGCAGCAAGTTCAGGGACGATGGATCGCCGGTCGATGCCGCCGATCCCTCAAAGCGCTGGATCAGCCGCTACGAGCGCGAATCCGAACGCGACCGGTCGGACGCCGCGACGCATCCGTTCGGCAAGTTCGGCGTGAATGAGCATGGGGTCTCGGATGTCGCAGGCAATGTCTGGGAATGGACCTCGACCTGCTTCGTGCGCGATCGGGTCGACGAGAACGGCATTGCGGGCCGTCAGACCGTGAATTGCGGCGTGCGCGTCGCCGAAGGCGCCCACCGTGCCTACGTCACTGACTTCATACGCGACGCCCGCGCCGGCGGCTGCGCGCAAGGCGTCCCGCCCGCCAATCTCGGCTTCCGCCTGGTGCGCGAGGAGACGTCCTGGGTTGGGAGCGTATCGCAACGACTTGGCGGGGCGTTGTCGGCGAGGTCGTGACCGATGGTAGTGACCGCGCCCCATGCCTTTCCAATGTCGTCCTGGCGAAAGCCAGGACCCATAACCACCGAATTCAGTTTTGGCGAGACTAGCAGTCCTTCGGGACTATCACCTATCGCAATCGATAGACCTCGCGGTATGGGTCCTGGCCTTCGCCAGGACGACACCGAGGATGTGGAGACGCTCTACTGCCTCACTGCCTCGCAGCGCCGCAGGGTGGGCAAAGCGAAGCGTGCCCACCATCCATCCGCGTAAGTTGGTGGGCACGACGCGCGAAGGGCGCGTCTTTGCCCACCCTACGATTCTACGGCTGCAAGAACGAAAATGGCCGGGACATACCCGGCCACATCGGCAACGAACGAATTCGCCGCTTACGTATTCTTCAGCGCGACGCGAAACTCGGCTTCGGTCTTGGACTTGACCTCGTCGAGCGTGACGCCGTCGGCGAGCTCGATCAGGGCCATGCCGCCGTCGCCGTGCTTGTCGATGGTGAACACGGCCAGATCCGTGACGACCATGTCGACGACGCGCTCGCCGGTCAGCGGCAGGGTGCAGCTTTTCAGGAGCTTCGCGCCGTCCTTGGCGGAATGCTCCATCACCACCACGACGCGCTTGACGCCGGCGACGAGATCCATCGCGCCGCCCATGCCCTTGACCATCTTGCCGGGGATCATCCAGTTGGCGAGGTCGCCGTTCTGGGCCACCTGCATGGCGCCGAGGATCGACAGGTCCATGTGGCCGCCGCGGATCATGCCGAAGGAATCCGCGCTCGAGAAATAGCTGGTCGAGGGCAGCTCACTCACGGTCTGCTTGCCGGCATTGATGAGATCGGCGTCTTCCTCGCCCTCATAGGGGAACGGACCCATGCCGAGCATGCCGTTCTCGCTCTGCAGGCTCACGTCCATGCCGTCGGGGATGTAGTTCGACACCAGCGTCGGAATGCCGATGCCGAGATTGACGTAATAGCCGTCACGCAATTCCTTTGCGGCGCGCGCGGCCATCTGTTCACGGGTCCAGGCCATCTTATTCTCCTGTAGTCCTTAGTTGCGCATGATCTTGCCGGAAAACCGGTGTCCACTTTTCCGGATCATGCGCTCAAGCTGCCGGGCGCGGGCGGGTGTTGCGGAATTCGATGCGCTTCTTGGTCGTGCCGACCTCGACGATGCGCTTCACGAAAAGACCGGGCGTGTGGATGTGGTCGGGATTGAGTTCACCAGCCGGAACCAGATGCTCGACCTCGGCCACCGTGATCTTCGCGGCGGTCGCCATCATCGGGTTAAAGTTGCGCGCGGTCTTGCGGTAGATGAGATTGCCGGCGGTGTCGCCCTTCCAGGCGTGGACGATGGCGAGGTCGGCGAACAGGCCGCGCTCCATCAGGTACTTCTGCCCGTCAAACTCCTTCACCTCCTTGCCCTCGGCGATCAGAGTACCGACGCCGGTCTTGGTGTAGAAGGCCGGAATGCCCGCGCCACCGGCGCGGATGCGCTCGGCGAGCGTGCCTTGCGGGTTGAATTCGAGTTCCAGCTCGCCCGCGAGATACTGCTGGGCGAACAGCTTGTTCTCGCCGACATAGGAGGAGATCATCTTCTTGATCTGGCGGGTTTCCAGCAGGCGGCTGAGCCCGATGCCGTCGACGCCGGCATTGTTGGAGACCACCGTCAGGCCCTTGACGCCGGAATCGCGGATCGCGTCGGAGAGCGCCTCAGCGATGCCGCAGAGGCCGAAACCGCCCGACATGATCATCATGCCGTCCTTGAGAATGCCATCGAGAGCCGACTTGGCGTCGGGATAGACCTTGTTCATGCGGAAAACCTTGGGGTGTGAGGCGTTAAGCCCGTTGTTGCCGGGATTATTAGGCGAAATGATCTTGAGCCGTCAATGATACGGGGTTTCCGGCGCGCGGGCCCGATGATACAGCCTGCCCACGGCGTGGGCATAACCGCCTCCCCGGCCTTGAAAGCGACAAGAAAACCCATCAAGTTGCGGGACTTGTACGTGGGGCGCGTTAGGCTCCCGGCTCGTCCCGTTGAGCACCCGCCAACCCAACCCGATCAGGACATGCCATTGACGTTGGCCCAAGGAATGAAGCGCCTGGGGACGCCGATTGCGGCGCTGCTCAGCATCGTGCTGATCGCCCTGGTCGCGACCTCCTGGCTGATCAACCGCGACGCGCTGCGCAAGGCGGTGGAGGGCCAGATCCGCGCCGTCACCGGGCTCGAGCTCAATGTCGCTGGCGCCATCGACATCTCGGTGCTGCCGGCGAGCTATGTCTCGTTCCATGACGTCAGCCTGAAGGGTCCCGGCGGGGACAGCGATCCGGCTCTGCATGTCGACGTGCTCACCGCGAATTTGCGGCTGCTGCCGCTCCTGCTGCAGCGCTTCGAGATCGCAGATCTGATGCTGCTGCGGCCGCATATCCATGTCAGCCTCGAGGCCAATGGCGACAGCAACTGGACCCCCTTCATCCAGACCATCGCGCGCACCATGAAGCCGGGCTCCGACAACCAGGTGTCGTTCTCCGAGATCCGGGTCCAGGACGGCGTGCTCGACTACGAGGACGTCGCCAGCCACGGCACCGAAAAGTTCGAGGACATCGACCTGTCGCTGGCATGGCCCTCGATCTCGCGCTCCTTTGCCGCCACCGGGCAGTTTGACTGGCGCGGCGAGCGCGTCGACGGTTCGATCAGCTTCTCCGATTTCGTCGCAGCGCTCTCCGGCGACCGCTCGGGCCTGAAGGCGCGGATCACCAGCCCGCCGCTCAAGCTCGCCTTCGACGGCAGCGTCGCCAACCGCACCAGCGCGATGATGGAAGGCACGCTCACCATCGACAGCCCGTCCTTGCGCAATGCGCTGCGCTGGACCGGCCAGCCGCAGCCGGGCAGCGGCGGCTTCGGCCGTTTCGCGCTCAAGGCGCGGGCCAACGTGGTGGGCGCCTCGATCGCGCTCACCAACGTCAATGTCGAGCTCGACGGCAACGTCGCCGAGGGCGTGATGACCTACGCCAACAACGGCCGGCAGTCGCTCCAGGCAACGCTCGCCGCCGACGCGCTCGACTTCACGCCCTACATCTCGACCTTCCGCCTGCTGGCAAGCGGCGCGCGCGACTGGAACAGGCAGCTGTTCGACCTCAACGGGCTGTCGACCACCGATCTCGACATGCGCCTGTCTGCAGCGCGGCTGACGGTCGGGCCGTCGAAACTCGGCCGCACCGCGATCGGCGCGAATTTGCGCAACGGCACGCTGGCGCTCTCGGTCGGCGAGGCGCAGGTCTATGGCGGCATCGCCAGGGGCTCGTTCGGGATTGCACGCTCCGACACGGTGGCCGACGTCAAGGCGCAATTCCAGTTCATCGACGTCGATTTGCAGGCCTGCACCTCCGAGCTGTTCGGCATCAACAAGCTGTCCGGCCGCGGCAACATCAACGTGTCGCTGGTCGCCTCCGGCTCGAGCCCGTTCGGCCTCGTGCAATCGCTCGACGGTACCGCCTCGGTGACAGGACATGACGGCGCGATCTCCGGCTTCAATGCCGAGCAGCTGTTGAAGCGGCTGGAGCGGCGGCCGCTGTCGGGCGGCGGCAATTTCCGCAGCGGCTCAACTCCGTACAACGACATGACGCTGTCTGTGAAATTCGCCGACGGCATCGCGACCGCCGACGACATCCACATCGACGGACCGACGGCGAAGATCACGCTGACCGGCACCGCCTCGGTGCCGACGCGCGAGTACGACATGAAGGGCGTGGCGAGCCTGAACGGCGCGTCCGGCTTCGAGCTGCCTTTCGTGGTGCAGGGGCCCTGGGACGATCCGCTGATCTTCCCCGATCCGGAAAGCCTGATCCGCCGCTCGCCCGCGTCCGCGCCGCTGCTCGAATCCGTGCGCAATCCCAAGACGCGCGACGCCGTGCGCTCGGTGCTCGAGCGCTTCACCGGCGCCAAGCCCGCCGCGCCCGATGCCGCGGCCGCGCCGACGGCAGAGAACGCGAAGGAAAGCGCCAAGGACGGCGCGAAATCCAATTAGTGGCGTGCAACTAACATCGCGCGAATTGATTGCCGTGAATTGATGCGTCGATTGGATCGATGCGCAACGTTAAGAACGTTCGCGGGCGAAATACCCCTCGACCTAGGTCTGACAAGATGCCGCTAGATCGGCCCCCGCCCATGCGCTAGTGTTTTCTCCGACCGGTTAAAACACCGGCGACTTCAGGGAGAGAAACGTGAAATCAAGGGTTATTGGCGCATTTTCACTTGCGGTTGCTGCGGTCGGGCTGTTCGCAGCCACTGCACCCGCATTTGCCCAGCAGAAAACGATCACTGTCTGGTGGGGCAAGGGATTTTATAAATCTGAAGACGACGCGCTGCTCGATACGATCAAGAAATTCGAGGCGAAGACCGGCATCAAGGTCGAATTGTCGCAGTACGCGATCCAGGACATGATTCCGAAGACGGTGGCCGCGCTCGATGCCGGCACCGTGCCGGACGTCGCCTATTCCGACTCCTACGACGTGCAGGCGCAGGGCAAGTGGGCCTATGAGGGCAAGCTCGAGGATCTGTCCGACGTCATGGAGCCGATCAAGGACCGGTTCGTGCCGAACACGCTTGAAGCGTCGATCCTCTACAACGACGTCGCCAAGAAGAAGGCCTATTACGGCTTTCCGCTGAAGCAGCAGAGCATGCACGTCCAGATCTGGGGCGACATGCTGGAGAAGGCCGGCTTCAAGCAGAGCGATATCCCGAACGACTGGGCCGGCTACTGGACCTTCTGGTGCGACAAGGTGCAGCCGGCGATCCGCAAAGCGACCGGCCAGCGCATCTACGCCGTGGGCCAGCCGATGGGCGTTGAATCCACCGACGCCTTCCAGTCGTTCTACACCTTCATGGACGCCTACCACGTCAAGCTCGTCGACGACGACGGCAAGCTCCTGGTCGACGATCCCAAGGTCCGCGACGGCCTGATCAAGGCGATGAAGGACTACACCGACACCTACATCAAGGGCTGCACGCCGCCTTCCTCCACGACCTGGAAGGATCCGGACAACAACGTCGCCTTCCACAACAAGACCATCGTGATGACCCACAACTTCACGATCTCGATCGCGGCAAAGTGGTTCGAGGACTCCACCAACCAGAACCTGACGCCGGAGCAGCGCGAAGCCGGCAAGAAGGCCTATGAGCAGGACATCATCACCGCGTCCTTCCCGAAGGCGCCTGATGGTTCGACCATCCGCTACCGCTCCGACGTCAAGACCGGGCTGATCTTCACAGCGGCCAAGAACAAGGCCGAGGCCAAGCAGTTCATCAGCTTCCTGCTCCAGGAAGAGAACGTCCGCCCCTACATCGAAGGCGCGCTCGGCCGCTGGTTCCCGGTGACGAAGGAAAGCCAGGCGAGCCCGTTCTGGCAGGCCGACCGGCACCGCAAGGCGGTCTACAACCAGTTCACCGGCGGCACCGCGCCGTTCGACTTCACCAAGAACTGGAAGTTCACGATCCTGAACAACGAGAACGTCTGGGCCAAGGCGATGAACCGGGTGGTGAGCGAGAAGGTTCCGGTCGACAAGGCCGTCGACGAGCTCATTGCCCGCATCAAGCAGGTCGTGAGTTAAGGTCATTCTCCCTCTCCCTGCTTTGCGGGGAGAGGTGTAAAACAAACCCGGCCGCATTTTGCGGCCGGCAGCTCGTTTGAAGAGTTCGAGAAGAATGGCGATCACGCTCTCTGGCGATCAAGCGGTAGCCTCGCCGCCTCTGTCGTCGCGGCTGACCCCGGCGCAGGTCTGGGGCATCGTGCTGCTCGCACCCTATTTCCTGGTTTTCCTGGCTTTCGTCGTCTATCCCGTCTGTTACGGGTTGTGGCTGGCGCGCCATCCCGAGAGCTATGTCGCGCTCTACAACGACCCGATCTTCGCGCGCGCCGCGGTCAACACGCTGATCTTCCTGGTCATCGGCATCAACATCAAGATGCTGATCGCGCTGTTCCTGTCCGGCTTCTTCGCCCAGCAGCGCACCTGGATCAAATGGCTTTCGGTGATCTTCATCCTGCCCTGGGCGGTGCCCTCGATCCCGACCATCCTGTCGGTGCGCTTCATGCTCAATCCCGAATGGGGCATGGTCAACCATTTCATCTTCAGCCTCACCGGCGATGACGGCCCGAACTGGCTGAACGATCCGACCGTCGCGCTGTCCATGGCGATCGGCGTGCACATCTGGAAATCGCTGCCGTTCTGGACGCTGATTCTGATCACCGGACGCCTTGCGATCTCGCACGATCTGTTCGAGGCCGCCGAGGTCGACGGTGCGAGCTGGTGGCAGAAATTCCGCTACATCACCTGGCCGTCGATGCAGACGCTCTACGTGACCTGCACGCTGCTCTCGATGATCTGGACGCTCGGCGATTTCAACAGCGTCTACCTCCTGACCGGCGGCGGCCCGGCCGACCTTACGCACGTGCTGTCGACGCTCGGCATTCGCTATCTCCGGCTCGACCAGCTCTCGCTCGCGATGGCTTCCATCGTCTGCGCGATGCCGTTCGTCCTGCCGCTCGTGTACTTCATGATGAAACGGTTGTCGCGATGAAGCTCCCTACCCTGCGCGAAGTCGCGACCGAAGCAAAGTTGCTGCTGATCGGAATCCCGGTCTTCATCTGGACGATGGTGCCGATCTATCACATGTTCCTGTTCGCGATCTCCCCGAAGGAGGACGCGTTCTCCGGAAAGCTGTGGCCGGACCATCCGACGCTGCACAACTTCTCGATTGTGTTCAATCAGCAGCACTATTTCCTGCGCGACTTCTACGTCCAGTTCTGGAATTCGGTGGTGATCGCGGCCGCCGTCGGCGCGCTGACGCTGTTCATCGCGACCGCCGCGGCGTTCTCGATCTCCCGGCTCAAGGTGCCCGGCGGGCGCGTGGTGATGAACCTTGCGCTCTTCACCTATTTCATTCCGGCGGCGTTCCTCGCCGTGCCGATGTATCGCACCATGGCCAATTACGGCCTGCTCAACAATCACTGGTCGCTGATCCTGGCGATGGTCACCATCGCCTCGCCCTATGCGATCTGGGTGCTGAAGCAGGCTTCCGACAAGCTGCCGGTCGAGCTCGATGAAGCCGCGGTGATGGACGGCGCCACCACGCTGCAGATCTTCCGCCTGGTCTATCTGCCCCTGATGATGCCCTCGCTGGTCGCGATCGGCACCTACGCGGTGCTGCTCGCCTGGAACGAATATCTCTACGCGTTCCTGCTGCTGTCGAACGACCGCGAGATCACCCTCCCCGTCGCGCTCGGCAACTTCCTCGCCGCCGACGATTCACCGTGGGAGCTGCTGATGACGACCGGCTTCATCTACGCGCTGCCGCCGGCCGCGATCTACTACGCCTTCCGCCGCTACATGGTGGGCGGGCTTACCGCCGGCGCGGTGAAGTCCTAAGGCATTCCCACACTCACAATGGCGCCGCGCTCTCGCCCTGCGAGCTCGACAGCTTCGAGGCGAGCGAGGCAATGACGATGACGATGGCGATCAGGCCTATCACCAGCGTGCAGATGGCGTTGATCTCGGGCTTCACGCCGAGCCGCACCTCGGAATAGATACGGATCGGCAGCGTCGCCGAGCCGGGGCCGGTGGTGAAGCTCGCGATCACGAGATCGTCCAGCGACAGCGTGAACGCCAGCATCCAGCCGGCCACGATCGCGGGCGCGATCAGCGGCAGCGTGACCAAAAGGAAGGCACGGACGGGGCCGCAGCCGAGGTCCATGGCGGCCTCCTCGAGCGAGCGGTCGAGCGAGCCGAGGCGCGACTGGACCACGACAGCGACGAAGCACATCGTCAGCGTGGTATGCGCGATCGTCACCGTCCAGAAGCCGCGCTCGGCATTCAAGGCGACGAACAGCAGCAGGAGGGACAGGCCGGTGATGACCTCGGGCATCACCAGCGGCGCGTAAAGCATGCCCGAGAACAGCGTGCGGCCGCGAAATCCTTCGCCGCGCGACAGCGCCACCGCCGCCAGTGTTCCAAGCACGGTCGCGATGCTGGCCGAAGCGACGGCGACGCGCAGGCTCATCCAGGCCGCCTCGATCATGGCGCGGTCGTTGAAGAACTCGCGGTACCAGCGCAACGACCAGCCGCCCCACACCGTCACCAGCCGCGAGGCATTGAAGGAATAGATGACGAGAATGAGGATCGGCAGGTAAAGGAACGCCAGCCCCAGCGCGAGCGAGGCGACGTTGAAGCGGGACAGGCGAGCGACCTTGCGCATCACCGCTCCTCCAATTGCCGCCGCTGGACCCGCTCGTACAGCAACAGCGGTGCCAGCAGCACCACCAGCAGGATGATGGCGGCGGCGGAAGCGACCGGCCAGTCCTTGTTGGTGAAGAATTCCAGCCACAGCGTTTGCCCGATCATCAGCGAATTCGAGCCGGCGAGCAGATCCGGGATCACGAACTCGCCGACGATCGGAATGAAGCAGAGCAAGACGCCGGCGCCGACGCCGGGCAGTGACAGCGGAAAGGTGACGAGCCAGAACACCGCCCCCGGCGGCGCGCCGAGATCGGCGGCGGCCTCCTCCAGCACCGACTCCATCTTGGCCAGGGTCGCATAGAGCGGCAGGATCATGAACGGCAGATAGGAATAGACGATGCCGAGATACATCGCGCTGTCGGTGGAGAGCCACACCACCGGCTGGCTGACGACGTGGAGCGCGAGCAGGATTTTGTTCAAGAGCCCGTCATGCTGCAGGATGTTGATCCAGGCGTAGATGCGGATCAGGAACGAGGTCCAGAACGGCACGATCACCAGCACCATAGCCACCGCCTGCCAGCGCGTCGGCAGCCGTGCCATGCCGTAGGCTATGGGATAGCCGATCAGGAGCAGGATCGCGGTGGCGGTGACTGCGACGGTGATGCTGCGCACATACGCGAATACGTAGAGGTCGTCGGAGACCAGCAGCTTGAAATTGTCGATCGAGAGCGCGCCGAACGCGGCCTTGATCGCCGCCCATCCGGCGGTCAGGTCGAACACCGGCTCGTAGGGCGGCTGCGCGATCGCCGTCTGCGACAGGCTGATCTTCAGCACGAAGCCGAAAGGCACCAGGAAGAACAGCGCCATCCAGAGGTAAGGCGCGATCGCGGCGAAACGCGCGGGTCTCGCAAAGATGCGGCGCGCGCTCATTGCTCCAGCACCACGCAATCATTGGACGTGAACCAGGCCACCACGCGCTGGTTCACGCTGTACGCATCGGTGTCGCGGCGCGTCGTATTCGCGATCGCGGACTGCACGGTGCCACCCGCATCGAGTTTCACCCTGTAGGTGGTGCTGCCGCCGAGATAGCAGATATCGGTGACGGTGCCCTCGAGCCGATTGATCGCCGGCCCCTGGTCCGCATCACCGCCGAGCCCACGGCGCGAAAGTTTGACCTTCTCGGGGCGGATCGCGACCGACACCGTCGGCTTGCCGACCGCCGCGCGCGGCTCGGCCACGACGAGCGTTCCGGCATCGCGGGTGACGACGATTGCGCGGTAGGCCTCATGCGATTGCAACTCGCCTTCGAACAGGTTGATATCGCCGACGAACTGCGCGATCCAGCGCGAGCGCGGAGCTTCATAGAGCTCGCGCGGCGATGCGACCTGGACGAGCCTGCCCGCATCCATCACGCCGATTCGCGTCGCCATCGTCATCGCCTCCTCCTGATCGTGGGTGACGATGATGAAGGTCATGCCGAGCCGGCGCTGCAACTCCATCAGCTCTCCTTGCGTGCTCTCGCGCAATTTCTTGTCGAGCGCGGCCAGCGGCTCGTCGAGCAGCAGCAGTTGCGGGCGGCGCGCCAGCGCACGCGCCAGCGCGACGCGCTGCCGCTGGCCGCCGGAGAGCTGGTCCGGCCTGCGCTTCTCCATGCCCTCCAGCTTCACCAGCGCGACCATCTCGGCCACGCGCGTGGCGATATCGGCGCGCGCCATGCCGGCACGCTTCAGACCGAACGCGATATTGTCGCGCACCGACAGATGCGGAAACAGCGCGTAGCTCTGGAACATCATGTTGATGGGCCGCTCATGCGGCAGCGTCTGCGCGATGTCGTTGCCACCGAGCAGGATGCGCCCTTGGTCCGGCGCCTCGAAACCGGCCAGCATGCGCAATAGCGTGGTCTTGCCGCAGCCGGAGGGACCGAGCAGCGCAAAGAACTCGCCGGCACCGATATCGAGCGACACGCCATCGACCGCGCGGAACGCGCCGAAATTCTTCACCACGCCGTCAATGCGCAGCAGCGGACGCTCCGTCGCCGGATGCACGCCCGGCCTGGCCACGGCGGCCGCCTTGATCCCCTCGAGTTCGTCAGCCATGTTCCCTGCCGGCCCCAATGCAGCCGCACGCTAGCGGCGGAACGTTCCCGGCTCAACCGGTTCGATGCCGATCATTCACACCGCATTCGCCATGAACGCCGCCAGCGCGTCGCGATCGGCGGGCGGCATGGTCAGGCCGAGCTTGGAGCGGCGCCACAGGATGTCGTCGGGGAAGCGGGCCCATTCGGATTGCATGAGGTAGCGTACCTCGGCTGCCGTGAGTTCGGGACCGAAAGCCGGCCCAAGCTCGGCACGACTCTTGGCCTCGCCCAGCACGCCCGACAGCCGCGAGCCATAGGCGCCGAGCAGGCGCTGCGCCTGCGCCTCGGAGAGAAAGCGCCAGCGATCACGTGCGGCATCGACTTCCGCCTCGAAGTTCTGCCAGGGAAAGTCCCCGCCCGGAAGCGCGACCGCCGCCGTCCAGGGCCGCGACATCGGGTAGAACGGCGTCAGCCTGGTCACCGCGCGCTCCGCGCGCCATCGCGCGGTCGTGACATCGCCGCCGAACATCGTGAGCAGCGGCGCCTTGCGCCGCCTCGCATCGAAGGCGAGCGCACCATCCCGCCAGCGCCCGGCCTCGGGCGCCAGATTGACGCCCGAGATCGTCCGCATCACATCGACCGGCACGACGGGCTCGCGGAAATAGCGACTGGCAGCCTCGCAGAGATAGGTCACATCTGCGGCCGGCACGGCGACGATCGCCGGATCGCCCCTGAAGGCGTGCGTGACGGTGCCGATCAGGGTGAAATCGCGCTCGAACGGGCTTGCGAAGATCAGCCGGCCGTCGCTGTTCTGGAAAACGTAGACGTTGTCGGGCTCGAACAGCCGCGGCACGACGATCTGGCTGATCTGCACGGCAGCGCCTGCGCGCGGTGGCGGCTGTCGGAGCACGGTCTCGGCGACGCTCACGCTCCATCCGCCGCTGGTGTTCGCGAGTGCGCGGGTCGTGATGACCCTGCGGTGGCCGCGATCGACGACGGCGAGCCGCCAGATGTCGGTGCGATCCGCCCGCACACAGCGCGCGCCAGTACGGATCACCGCGCCACGCTCCGCCGCATCCAGCGCGGTCAGGACTGTGAGCCTGGAATCATCGACGACGCAGTCCGAATATTCAAAGGCGGTGCCGAACGGCCGTTTCAGGGCGTTGCCAACCGGATGATGCGTGATGTCGATGGTCGCGGACGGCGGCAAGCCGCCGCGCCCCGCAAGGCGGTCGTAGAGCAGCAGACCGGCGCGCAGCATCCAGGGCGGACGCTCGTCGGAATGCGCGGGGATCACGAAACGCATCGGGCGGACCAGATGCGGGGCGATCGCGAGCCACACCTTGCGCTCGGCCAGCGCCCGGCGCACACGACGGAAGCGGCGACGCTCCAGCACCGAGAGATCGCCGTGGATCAAATGCGGCGTCGCCGAGGAAGCTGCGCCACCGAGATCGCCCTGCTCGAACAGAATGACGCGAAGGCCGCGCCCGGCGGCGTCGCGCGCGATGCTGACGCCGTTCAGGCCACCGCCGATGATCGCGAGGTCGTAATCCGCCATGAAGCCGTCGTGAACGAACGAAGCAAGGACTTCGTCATCACTAGCCGGTCTTGAGCGCAAGCTCCATCGTCTCGGCGCGGCCGATCAGGCGGCCATATTGGCCGATCGGCAGGGGCTTGCCGAGCAGATAGCCCTGCACGCCGTCGCAACCCTCCTTGGCGAGGAAGGCGAGCTGCTCGATCGTCTCGACGCCTTCGGCGATGATCGACATTTCGAGGCCGTGACCGAGATCGATCACGGCGCGCACGATCGCTGCCGATTGCGGGTTGCGGCCGAGATTGATCACGAAGGCGCGGTCGATCTTGATCTTGTCGAACGGGAACGCCTGGAGATAGCTCAGTGAGGAATAGCCGCTGCCGAAATCGTCCATCGAGATGCGCACGCCCAGCGCCTTCAACCGGCGCAGCAGCGCGAGGCCGCGATCAAAATCCTCGATCAGCACGCCCTCGGTGATTTCGAGCTCGAGCCGGCCGGGCGACAGCCCGGTCTCCAGCAGGATCGAGTGGACGAGGCCGACCACGTCGCCATGGGCAAACTGTGCGGGCGACAGGTTGACCGCGACCTGGAGCGGCTTGGCCCAGGAGGCCGCCTCGCGGCAGGCCTGGCGCAGGATCCACTCGCCCATCTCGACGATCAGGCCGCTCTCCTCCGCAATTGGGATGAACTCGGCCGGCGAGACCTGGCCGCGGACCGGATGCTGCCAGCGCGCCAGCGCCTCGAAGCCGATGATCTCGCTCTCGGCGACGGTGTGGCCGGCGACGGCCTGCGGCTGGAATGCGAGCGAGAGCTCACCGTTCTTGATCGCTTTCGACAGGTCCTGGTGCAGCACGCGGCGGTCGCGAATCTGCTGGTCCATCTCGGGCTGGTAGAGGCTGATCGTGCCGCGCGACTTCTGCTTGGCGCGGAACAGCGCCGCCCCGGAATTGGCGAGCAGCGAAGCAGCGTCCGCGCCGTTGTGCGGGAAGACCGATATGCCGGTGGTGACCCCGGCGCGCACCGCGCGGCCGTCGATCTGGAATTCCTGGGAAAGGGCTTCACCGAGCTGGCGCGCCAGCGCGAGACCCGTGTCGGGCTGCTTGCCATCGATGATCAGGCCAAACTCGTCGCCGGACAGGCGCGCGACCACGCCGCCACGGGCGGCGTCCTGGAGCCGCTGGGCGACCTCGACCAGGAGCTTGTCGCCGAGCGCATGGCCGAAGACGTCGTTGACCTCCTTCAGCCCGTCGAGATCGACACAGAGCACGGCGAACTCCTCGCCGGTGCCCTCGCAGGCCTCGATCATCTGCGTCAGCGCCTGGAGGAATGCGGCGCGATTGGGCAGGTCGGTCAGGCCGTCGTGATAGGCCATGTGCGCCATGCGCGATTCGGTCTGGCGGCGGTCGGTGACGTCCTCGTGGGTCTTGATCAGATATTCCGGCTCGCCGGCATCGCTGAGCACGGTGGCGCGGCGGGTGAGGAAAAGCCGCAGGCCATCCTTGGTCGAGATCGGATGCTCCTCGGTGATCATTCCCCGCTTCTTGATCGCGGCCTCGTCGCGCGCGATGATCAGCTTGGCTTCCTTGGCGTTGAAGATGTCGGAAGCGGTGAGGCCCGTGGCATCCTCGCGCTTGCGGTTGAGGATCGCCTCGGCGCTGCGATTGGCGAGCAGATAGCGGCCGTCCTTGACCTGCTCCACGATCAGCGCCACGGGGATGTTGTCGACCACGAGCTCGAGGAATTTCTTGGTGCTCTCCAGCTGCTCCGAGAGCGAGCGGCGGTTGGTCACATCCTCGAACAGCGCAATCAGGAATTCGGGCTGGTTGTTCTGGTTGCGGGCAATCACGCGGACCGAGGACAGCACGCGGTTCTCCGCGCCCCGCTCGACCTTGATCTCGCTGCGGTACTGACCCTCGGCCGACGCCAGCGCCGCGCGATCCGCCGCCTCGATGCTGGCTGCGGTGGCAGGGCGGAAGATCTCGTCGGCGCGCTTGCCGACGATGCGATCGCGCGAATAGCGCGAGAAACGCTCGAAGGCGCGGTTGGCGAAGATGTAGCGGCCGTCCTCGATGTTCTTCGCGGCCACACAGACCGGGACGTTGTCGAGCACCGATTCCAGGAATTGCTTGGTGGAGGCAAGCTGCCGCGACAGGTTGCGCTGCTCGCTGACGTCGAGATGCGTCGCCACCGAGCCGCCATTCGGCAGCACGAAATATTTCACCAGGATGGCCCGCCCCTCCGGCAGCTCGGTGATCAGGCCGTTCGAGCTGGCGGCCTTCTCGTAGAACTCCTCGTCGGTCACGCCGAGCACGCCGCGATCGCGACGCAGCCTGAGCATGTCGGGCCCGGTCATATCGGCCCAGAGGTCCGAGCGCGCCAGCCCGTAGATTTCGAGATAGCGGTCGTTGCAGAAGATAATCCGTTGCTGAGCGTCGGTCATCACGACGCCCTGGTTCAGATTGTTCATGGCGGACGAAACG
The DNA here is from genome assembly GCF_059803455.1 of Bradyrhizobium sp. UFLA05-108. Classification (NCBI taxonomy): domain Bacteria; kingdom Pseudomonadati; phylum Pseudomonadota; class Alphaproteobacteria; order Hyphomicrobiales; family Nitrobacteraceae; genus Bradyrhizobium; species Bradyrhizobium sp. UFLA05-108. Next base: position 38,068 of record NZ_JBANAZ010000007.1, read on the forward strand.
AAAGCATTGCGCCGCAACTGCATGCGCCTGGCTCGCCGTAACGCCGAGTGAATCCACAGCACGATGGCGGCCAGGAGCGAGCACACTGCGATGCCGCCGAGCAGCGCCTCCCAGACCAGATTGGGATCGAGCCGGCCCAGATAGCTTTGCGGGGCGAAATTGTCGGACAGCGCAAAGGCGCGCGCGGGCGCGACCGTGCCGGCCAGGCACGCCAAGGCCTGCACAGACGTCAGAATCGTGCCGCTCGCGTGCCAGTTCTTGTCAGCCATCAGCCACCCGCGATTTCAACTCCGGATTGTCTGGCCTCACGGGTTGGGATCGGGTAAACGCCTGTCAGCACGACAGAAAAATGTGACGCCAGATACGGCAATTGCCCTGACATGATAAATTCTTCCTTAATGGAGAGCCGCCTCGGGTGCGGTTCCTTAAGCCTCTCGTTAAGCCCCTTGTTAAGCTCCTTGTTAAGCTCCTTGGCCCTGCCGCTCACGGACCTCCCGCCCCACCATGGATAGAGTTGACTGCGTCGTCATCGGAGCGGGGGTGGTCGGGCTCGCGATCGCCCGAAAGCTCGCCCAGGCCGGGCGCGAGGTGATCGTGCTTGAAGCGGCGGAGGCGATCGGCACCATCACCTCCTCGCGCAACAGCGAGGTGATCCATGCCGGGATCTATTACCGGGCCGGGAGCTGGATGGCGCGGCTGTGCGTCAGCGGCAAGCATGCGCTCTACCGCTACTGCGCCGAGCGCGACATCCCGCACAGAAATTGCGGCAAGCTGATCGTCGCTACCAATCCGAAAGAGACCGAGAAGCTGCAATCGATCAAGGCGCATGCCGAGGCCAATGGCGTGCTCGACATGCAGATGCTCGCAGGCGACGCCGCGCGCGCGCTGGAGCCGGCGCTCGCCTGCGATGCCGCGTTGCTCTCGCCCTCGACCGGCATCATCGACAGCCATGCCTACATGCTCTCGCTGCGCGGCGAGGCCGAAGCGGCGGGCGCTGCGTTCGCGTTTCACACGCCGCTGATCCGCGCCAAGGCCTCAGGCGGCGTCATCGAAATCGATGCTGGCGGCGAGGCGCCGATGACGCTGCAATGCAGCCTGCTGGTCAACGCAGCAGGTCTTTCCGCGACGACCGTGGCGCGCAGCGTCGACGGCATGCCTCTGGAGCGGATTCCGCCGGCCTATCTTGCCAAGGGCAACTATTTCAGCTGTAGCACCAAGGCACCATTCTCACGGCTGATCTATCCCGTGCCCGAGCCCGGCGGGCTCGGCGTGCACCTCACCCTGGACATGGCAGGCCAGGCGCGCTTCGGTCCCGACGTGGAATGGATCGAAACGATCGACTATGCCGTCGATCCCGCACGCGCAGAGCGATTCTATCCGGCAATCCGCAAATACTGGCCGGACCTGCCTGATGGCGCGTTGATGCCGAGCTATTCGGGCATACGGCCGAAGATCGTCCCGCCGGCGGTGGCCACGCAGGATTTCCTGATGCAGGGCCCGCGCGATCACGGCGTGGACGGCCTCATCAATCTCTTCGGTATCGAGTCGCCCGGCCTGACGTCATCACTTGCGATCGCCGACCACGTCGCCGAGCTCGCAAGCATCTAGGCTTCGCACGAAATCAATCGCACGACGCTCCGCACCTCGACGTAGGGATGTGCGCAACAGCTCTCATCCCTACGTGAAGGGGTGCGAGATCAGGCCTATTCTGTACGGGGGTTACTAGTGGAGCGTGTCGTCGGTACCGTGCCTCAACCGCTCGATCTGGTCCTTGACCATCAACTTCCGGCGCTTCAACTCAACAATTTGCAGGTCGTCTGTTGAAAGGTGCACGAGAGCTTCGTGCAATTCGTTTTCGAGAAGTTTGTGTTTCCGCTCCAATTCAACAAGATGTGCCTGAATTGTCATTCGAAACCTCCTCGGTAGGGTTGAACCTCAGAATTCGATCCGGACGGAGAAGTGTACATCACCGATTCGTTCTGTCGATAAGTATCCGTAGTCCCACTGTCATTTTTGAAACTTCATATGTAATGAACAGTGAGTAAGGAACCCCGGCAGGAATCATCCATGATTTCAATGCGCCTGCGCGCGGTCGCCGCGATCCACTGAAATATCTTTGCGAGAGAACGTTGATAGGGACCCCAGATCGCTTGCGATCACGTCGCGCAAGGACGATACTTTCCACAGGCCTTCCACAGGCTTTCGTAACCTCATCGGGTTTTCCGGCTACCGCACATCATGACCAATGAAGACGAGCGCGAACTCGAAGCCGAGCTCGCCCGGTTGCAGCAGGAACACCGAGATCTCGATGCGGCGATCGATGCATTGCATCAATCGCCCGCCCCCGACCTATTGCGGTTACAGCGCCTGAAGAAACGCAAGCTGTTGTTGCGCGACCGTATCGCCTTCATCGAAGACCAGATCACGCCCGACATCATCGCCTGATCGCGGCCGCATGCCCGATGCGTTTTCCGCGATCGGATTTCTCTTGACTCAAAAAGAACAAAATAAGAACATTCAGACCTCAACCGCTTCCGGGGAAATGTCATGTCCGCAGCCGCCTTCGACAACAGCCATTATGAACAAGCCTGCGATCAGGCGATCGCGATGTGTGACGGCAATCTGCGCAGCACCATCAAGGCGCTGATCATGGCCAACGAATATCTGGAAGCGGAGCTCGAGGAATTGCAGGCGGCAATTTCGGCCGGCTGCATTCCCGAGACGTCGCGCAACAAGATGCGGAGCACCTCCAGCGCCGCGTGAGCCAACGAGCACTCGGAGCCGACCATGTCCGATGTCACCTACTATGTCGCACTGCCTTTCCTCACCGACGAAGATGGATCGCCGGTCGCAGGCGCCGCGGAGGAATGCCAGACTTCGGCCGCCGCACTGCGGCGCGCCGAGATCCTGGCGCACGGCGCCGGCCATATCGGCGCGATCGCGTTCAGCCGCAGCGGCGATCCCATGACCGGCGAGTTCGGCGACGCCAAGCTGCTGCGCAAATTCGGCAACGTGCCGGAAGACCTCAGCACGCTCTAAGAACGATACGAAGCTACACGATCGGTTGCCCTGGGGTTCACCTCTCCCCAGCAGGGAGAGGTGAAGTTCACGCCTCGACTCGCACCGATTGAGCCAAAACTCATCATCCTCTAGGTGCTGATCAGCCTGATCCGCGGCTCGTGCCGGCGCTGAGCCTTGCGCACGTACATGGCCGCGTCAGCTTCCTCCAGCGCGCGGCCCGCCTCGGCGTGAGATCCGAGCAGCGCGACGCCGGCGGAGGCGCCTGCATTCACGCGCTGGCCGCGAAACACAAAGGACAAATCGTCGATCGCCTGCTCGAAGCCTGCGGCCTTCGCCTTGGCGTCGGTCTCGCTGAGGTTCCACAACAGCAGCGCAAACTCGTCGCCGCCAAGACGGCCGACCACGTCAGAGGCACGCACCTGCCGCGTCAGCGTGGCGGCGATCGCCTTGAGGACCTCGTCACCGGCGGCGTGACCGAAGGAGTCGTTGATGGGCTTCAGGCGGTCGACGTCGAGCACGATCAACGCGCCGCGGGCGGCGTAGCGCGTCATGTAGGCGATCGCACGATGGAGCTCGCGCTCGAAGCCGCGCCGGTTCGGGATGCCGAGCAGGAAGTCGGTGTCGGCAGCAGCCTCGAGCTCGTCGATGCGCCGCTGGGCCTGGGCGAGCTTGGTGCGCAGGTTGCGGATGATCGCCTTGGCGTTCTTTGCATCGTTCTTTGCATCGTTCTTGGCCTTGCCGGTCGTCGCAGCGGGCCGGCCCGCAGGCCGGGCCGCGCGTCTGGCCGCGGGTTTGGATCGGCTCCCGCTGCTTTTCCGGCCCTTTTGCGCCTTCGCAGCGATCGCCCTTTTTGGTTTCTTCATGGGCGTCCTGCTCAATGAAGGCTTGCGGGGATTCACCAAGACAGGATAGTGCATTCCCTTCTCCTTGCCACCGCCTTGCGAGCCGCCGGCCGGAACCGTTAGTCTGGCCTATGTTTCTGCATTCCCGAGCACAATTGACGTCATGACCGCGCCGATCGCCATCATCATGGGAAGCCAGTCGGATTGGGACACCATGCGGCATGCCGCCGATACGCTCACAGCGCTCGGCGTCGCCTGCGAAAGCCGCATCGTCTCGGCCCACCGCACTCCGGAACGGTTGTTTACCTTTGCCAAGGGCGCCAAGGCCGAAGGCTTCAAGGTCATTATTGCCGGTGCCGGCGGCGCCGCGCATCTGCCCGGCATGACGGCGTCGCTGACGGAACTGCCGGTGTTCGGCGTCCCCGTCGAATCCAAGGCGCTGCGGGGCATCGATTCGCTTCACTCGATCGTCCAGATGCCCGCCGGCATCCCGGTCGGGACGCTCGCCATCGGCAAGGCGGGCGCGATCAACGCGGCGCTCCTCGCGGCGGCCGTCCTGGCCCTGTCCGATCCCGCGCTGTCGAAACGCCTCGTGGCCTGGCGCAAGGCACAGACCGACGCCGTGGCCGAGCGCCCGGAGGACAAGGCGTGACTGGCACCAAACGGGTAAAGCTGAAGCCCGGCGACACCATCGGAATCCTCGGCGGCGGACAATTGGGACGGATGCTTGCGATGGCCGCGGCGCGGCTCGGCCTGCGCTCCCAGGTGTTCTCGCCCGATCCGGACTCGCCGGCCTTCGACGTCGTGCTGAACGCGACCTGCGCCGAATATGCCGACGTCGAGGCGCTCGAGCTGTTCGCGAACGACGTCGACGTCATCACCTACGAGTTCGAGAACGTGCCGGCCGCAGCCGCGCTGGTGCTGGATGCGCGCCGCCCCGTGCTGCCCAACCGCAAGATCCTCGAGACCACCCAGGACCGACTCGCCGAGAAGGATTTCATCACCCGGCTCGGGATCGGCACCGCCGCCTATGCCGATGTCACCTCGGTCGCATCGTTGCGCGAGGCAATCGTCAGGATCGGGCTTCCGGCCGTGCTGAAGACGCGCCGCTTCGGCTATGACGGCAAGGGCCAGGCGATCATCCGCGAGGGCGATGACATCGCGAAAGTGTGGACCAACCTCGGCACCAAGTCGGCGATCCTGGAGGCTTTCGTGCCGTTCGAGCGCGAGATTTCCGTGATCGCCGCGCGCTCGGCCGAAGGCCAGGTCGAATGTTTCGACGTCACCGAGAACGAGCACCGCGATCACATTCTCAAGATCTCGCGCGCACCGGCCGCGATTCCGGACGCGCTTGCCGAAGAGGCGCGCAGCATCGCCGGCAAGATCGCCGACGCGCTCGACTATGTCGGCGTGCTGGCGGTCGAGATGTTCGTGCTCGCCAACGGCACGGGGCCAAAGGTGCTGGTGAACGAGATCGCGCCGCGCGTGCATAATTCTGGGCACTGGACGCTCGACGGCGCGTCCGTCTCGCAGTTCGAGCAGCATATCCGTGCCATCGCCGGCTGGCCGCTCGGCAAGCCCGTGCGGCACGGCGAGGTCGTCACCATGACCAACCTGATCGGCGATGAGATCAACCGCTACACGGACTGGCTCACGGTCCCCGGAGCCACCGTGCACATCTACGGCAAGGGCACGCCCAAGCCGGGCCGCAAGATGGGCCACGTCACCGAAGTGCTTCCGGCCCGCGACAAGTGAGGGGACCGCGGCGCTTCGCGATCCCCCTAAAGCGCGATGAGATTGGGATGAATCGTCATCGCGCTTTAGGTTGTTGTTCAAGCATGATCTCCACGCAAACGCGTTCGGCGTTTGTCGCGAGGGATCACGCGGTCTTCACGCCGGCGACGACGCCGGCCGGCTCTTCGCTGAGCCAGCGATAGATCACGCCGCCGAGCGCGCCGCCGATCAGCGGTGCGACCCAGAACATCCACAGTTGCGCCAGCGCCCAGCCGCCGACGAACAAGGCAGGCCCGGTGCTGCGCGCCGGGTTCACCGACGTGTTGGTGACGGGAATGCTGACGAGATGGATCATCACCAGCGTGAGCCCGATCGCGAGCGGCGCAAAACCCGCAGGCGCCCTCCCGTGCGTGGCGCCCATGATGACGAACAGGAACATCATGGTCATCACCACCTCGGTGATGAAGCACACCACCATGCCGTACTGGCCGGGCGAATGCGCACCATAGCCGTTCGACGCAAAGCCCTTGGTGACGTCGAAGCCCGGGGCGCCGCTGGCGATCACGTAGAGCAGCGTGGCCGCGACGATCGCGCCGATGACCTGCGCGACGATGTAGGGCAGGATCTGTCCGGTCGGGAACCGGCCGCCCGCGGCAAGACCGACCGTAACGGCGGGGTTGAGATGGCAGCCCGAGATGTGGCCGATGGCGTAGGCCATGGTGACGACGCTGAGGCCGAACGCCAGGGACACGCCGACCAGGCCGATACCGACCTGCGGGAAGCCGGCTGCGATCACCGCGCTCCCGCACCCCGCGAATGTGAGCCAAAAGGTGCCGATGGCCTCGGCGGCATATTTCTTCATATCCATGAGGGACTCCCCGTGATTTCCAAGACTTCCGGATCAAAGGTCCGGGAACGGCCCCGCCATTGGCGCCAAATCACCCCAATCGCGGCCGCACGGGGGCATTTTTGCCCCATTTAATGGCTTATCTTGGCCCAAATGCCCGCTTGGACGATGGACATCGCGGGTTTTGTCTGATACATCCGCGCGCTCAAGGTTAAGGGCTTGTGCTTTCTGCCATCCCCTTTGACTTACCAGAATTCAAATCCGATCCACTGAAGAGGATGCCGCGTGCAGGTTCTCGTTCGCGATAACAATGTCGATCAAGCCCTCAAGGCGCTGAAGAAGAAGATGCAGCGCGAGGGAATTTTCCGCGAGATGAAGCTCCGCGGTCACTACGAAAAGCCCTCCGAGAAGAAGGCCCGTGAAAAGGCCGAAGCCGTGCGCCGCGCGCGCAAGCTGGCCCGCAAGAAGCTGCAGCGTGAAGGCCTGCTGCCGATGAAGCCGAAGCCGGTGTTCGGCGCTGGTCCCGGTGGCGAGCGTGGCGCTGGCGGCCGTGGCGGCCCGGGCGCAGGTCCGCGCGGACCGCGCTGATTTTGCCGATCTTGCAAGATTGAGTTTTCGATGACGCGGGCCCAGGGCCCGCGTTATTGTTTGTGAGCGGTGCCTTTTCTGGGACGGGGCACTACCGATGCGGCACCAGCGCGAGCGAACCCGTAGATGGCCTCCCCTTTCCCCGAGCACAGCCCGGCACGGTCATGCCTGCCCTGGCGGCGCTCCGTCACACTCACACTGATCGCGGTTGCACTGTCCGGCTGCTCGTTCGACCTGGGATCGCTGATGCCGGAGAAGGAGAAGCCGCAGCAGGACGCGCCCAAATCTGCTACCGCGCCTGCTGCTGCGCCCGCCGAGAGCGCGGTCAGCGCCGGCACTGTCACCGAGGCCCAGAGCCATACGGCAAAGGGCCAGGCGCTCGCGAAATCAGGAGAGACGGCGGCAGCGCTCGAGGAGTTCAACCGCGCCGTTGCGCTCGATCCCTACAATGCGCAGGCGCTCTACGGCCGCGCCCTGATCTATCAGGCGAGCAACGAGCACGAGTTCGCGATCGCAGATTTCAGCGCAGCGAGCGGGCTCAATCCGCAGAAGCCGGAGCCGCTGCTCGGCCGCGCCATCAGCTATCTCGCAGTCGGTAAGGTCAAGGAAGCCGCAGCCGACCTCGACGAGGCTTCCGAGGCCGATCCGCACAATGCGCAAGTCTGGGCCACGCGGGGGCTCGCCTATGAGCGCCTCGGCGACAAGGCCAAGGCCGCGGCGTCCTACACCAAGGCCGTCGCGCTACGTCCGCGTGACGATGCCGCCCGGAGCGGGCTGGCCCGCGTCGGCGGCTGAGAACGGGATCGGAGGCGCAGCGCGCCAGATCAGTCTGGGGTGACGCCCTTCGGCAGGACCGCGTGGAACATCGACTTGACGCCCGACAGCATCTCGTCGGCAACGTTGGGCTTTGCCTTCGGCATGGGACCGGTCGCATCGGCCCGCAGATCGAGCGGCGGCGCGATCACCACCGGGACCGGGATGTCGGCCGGCGGTGTCAGCCGATTCGCATCATCGGTGCCAACGGACGCGGTGTAAGACGGGTTCGACGTCGTCGGGGAACCATAAGCCTCCGGGCCCGGCGTCGATACCGTGATTGGCGGCGGCAGCGGCCGCACGGAAGATGGGGCCGCCGTCACGAGCCGTGGCGCCTCCTGAACCCGCGGCGCTTCGCCTGCATGGGCCGTCTCCTGAGTGGAGGCCTCGGGCGATTTGCGCAGCCGCTCGATCGCCGCGCGGGCGAGATCATTGGCGTCAGGAGTCGCGGCATTCGATGCCGGAGCCTGAGTCGTCTCGGAGGCCGGCGCGGTGACGACCGGGGCACTGACGGCCGGAGCAGGCGTCGCCTTGGCCATGGCCTTGCTGTCGCGGGAAGCCGTCGGCCGGCCCCGCGGCGTAGCGGGAGTGGCGGCGGTCTCGGCGGATGAAGTCTCGGCGGGCTTGTTCTCGGCCGGCTGATCAGCGGCCTTGTTGTCAGCCGACTTCTCGGCCGCCGGCTTGTCCGTCACGGTCTTCTCGGAAACGCCCTTTTCGGAGACGCCCTTCTCGGAGATGCCCTTCTCGGAGATACCCTTGGCCTTCACTCCGGGCGCGGGGAGATTCGCGACCTCGGCAGGCTTGGCATCCTTCTTGGTCTGGGCAGGAGCGATTGCGGCGGCGGGAGTGTCGGGGGCCGGCCGGGCGTTGATGTAGTGATTGACGATGTACGCCCCGATGATCGTCGCGAGCACCGAGGGGAAGATATCCATGGAGATTTTAGTCAGGTATTTCAGCATTCCGGCCACTCCCCACACGGTCTGATGCGGGAACTTTGAGGCAATAGTAAGGGGGTCAACTGCGACGGATCGGTGGCAATTGGCACACCGCTTTTACGGTTTCAACTCTATCTCAAGGAACACGATCTCCGTTGCAGTTTCGTTAAGCACGTCGTGCGCGACACCTGCCTTGCGGAAGTAGGACTTGCCCGCCGCAAGCTGCGCCCTGGAGCGCTCGCCATCGGGGGCCACGATGGTCATCTCGCCGTCCCTGACGGGAACGATCACATAGTCCATCCCGTGAATGTGATGGCCGGTGGCGCCGCCGGGCGGCAGCCGCCACTCGGTGACCCGGACCTCGTCATTGTCGACCTGAACCTCGGAGCTGGCGGCAAGCATTTCCATTCCCCTCGTAAAGCGCGATGAATCGTCATCGCGCTTTAGGTTGTTGTTTGCGCATGATCTTTTCGGAAAACCGCTTCGCACTTTTCCGGATCATGCTTACGGCACAAAGACCATGAACACGTAGACGGCAAATACCACCATATGGACCAGCCCGAACAGGACGTTGGTCCTGCCGGTGCCGAAGGTCAGCATGCTCAGCAGAAATGTCAGGAACATCAGCGCCGTGTTCTGGGGGTTCAGGCCGAGAACCAGCGGCTGATCGAGCGCATAGGTGGCGAGTCCGACGGCTGGAATCGTGAGCCCGATGGTAGCCAGTGAGGAGCCGAGGGCCAGGTTGATGCTCTTCTGGAGATCGTTCTTGCGCGCGGCGGCGATCGCCGAGACTCCCTCCGGCATCAGGATCAGGAGCGCAACCAGGAGACCGGCAAAGGCCGGTGGGGCACCAATCATGACGGCAACGGCGTCGACCACCAGTGAGAACTTCTTGGCAAGCAGAACGACGGCGAGGAGCGAGACCAGGAGCAGGACGATGCTGAGAACCAGCATCGTGCCTGACAGATGGCTTTCGCCGCCCTTGCCGTCATCAGCCTGATTGATGAAATAATCGCGGTGCAGCACGGTCTGCGTATAGAGAAACACGCCATAGAGCACGATCGTCACGAGATCGACGAAGCCGAGCTGGAGCGTCGAATAGATCGGGCCCGGCGTCGTCAGCGTATAGTTGGGCATGATCAGCGTGATGGTCGCCAGCGCGATCAGTGTGCTGAGATAGACGTTGGAGCCTGAAACCTGGAAACCCTGCTCGCGGTAGCGCAGGCCGCCGATGAAGACGCAGAGGCCGACGAGCCCATTGCAGACGATCATCACCACGGCAAACACGGTGTCGCGCGCGAGCTCCGGCGCCGGCTTGTCGCCGAGCATGATGGTGGTGATCAGCGCGACCTCGATGATGGTCACCGCGAGCGTGAGCAGCAACGTGCCGAACGGTTCGCCGATCCGCTCCGCAATCACCTCGGAGTGATGAACGGCAGCGAACACCGTTCCGAACAGGATCACCAGCAGGACGATCGCAAACACGAAACCGCCGACGGACAGGGTGAAGCCGTATCCCATCGCGGTGACGATCAGGAACAGCAGCACCGCCAGGGCGGGAAATAGCCATGACGACCGCGGCATCGGTCCGTGTGCGCTCATGCAGACAATTCCTCAAATCAAGCCGGGGTCGATTATGCGCGAGAAGATCGCATGCGTCAGCCCTCAGCTGCCATTGATGAATCGTCGCGCGGTCTCCATGGCCCCGAAGGCATCGAGATCGTTGTGTCCGCCGCCGGGAAGTCGCACGAGGCGCTTGGGCTCGCGAGCGAGTGCGTACAGCCGCTCGCCGAGCGCGATCGGGATGGTCGGATCGTCCGTGCCATGCATGATCAGAAGCGGCGCAGTGACGCGGGCGATGCGCTCGTCCGAGCGAAACTGGTCGCGCATCAACAAGCGGACCGGGACCAAGGGGTAGAGCGAGGCGGCGACGTCGGCCATCGACGTGTAAGGTGCCTCCAGGACCAATTTGCCGATCTTGTGGTCGGATGCGATGGCGATCGCAAGGCCGGTCCCGAGCGAGAAGCCCCAGGCGACAATGCGCTCCGCCGCGTAGCGCGAGGCTGCGAAGGCGTAATCGGTCGCGGCGTCGCGCAGCAGTCCCTGCTCGCTCGGCGCGCCACTCGAGCCGGCATAGCCGCGATAGGACAGCGCGACGAGACCGGTGCCGTCGGCCGTCATGGCCCTGAAGCGACCGACAAGGCCGGCAAGATAATCCCCGTTGCCGTGAAAATAGAGGATCACGGGACGGCCGGGCTTTGCCGGCACGTGCCAGACGATCACCTTCTCGCCATCCGACGTGGTGAGCAGATGCTCTTCCGCCTCGGGAAGGCCTGCGGCGGCAGGCGCGGTAGGTTCGACGGTCGGGGCCGGAAACAGCATGTCGCGCTGCTTCACGTAGAGCAGGACGAGACCGGCGAGATAAGCAACCGCAGCGATTGCCAGGAGCCACTTCAGAACGGCCAACATCCGGAGCAAACCTTAGCTAGATCAGCTGCAGGACCGCCATTCGGGCCGGGCCCGCGACCAAGGACATAGCGCAGACGGGTGGACTAGGGGTAGGCTCGCGCTAGAGTTGCCGGCCGAGGGAGAACGTCAATGCTTAAGGAGGTAAGCTACCGCGGGAGCGATCCAAAAGCCGTGCAGAAACGGCATCCCGAATACGGACGGTGGGACAAGCTAGGATTGCCTATTCTAGCCATGATCTATTGGACCGACGAGTACGTAGTCTACATAGACGAGAACTCCGACATCGACTTTCGAATGAACGGGGAAGTTGCTCCAGAGAAGGTCGCTGAATTTAATCGAATCCTGAACGAAGCATCCTCGCTCGAAATATCCGTTTCAGATGAATTCCCCCAACACACCAAGCTTCAGTGCAAGCAGTTCATTGGAGAAGCCATAGCGTGTTGCCTCGACCAAGATTTCGTCAATGCCGCTCGGATGCTCGCGTCGGCGCGGGTTTTTGTTGAAGGACGCAGCAGAGAGCTCTCGCGCATGTGGTATGTCGCAGGGTGCTGCCTTATCGCTGGGCCATTGTTGCTAGCGGGGCTTGCCGTTTGGTTCTTTCGGAACACTGTGATTCTGAGCGTCGGGCAGGCTGCATTCTGGCTCATCCTCTGCGCCGGAGCGGGTGCGCTAGGTGCGCTACTTTCAGTTATCTCTCGTGGCGGAACGCTACGGTTCGACGCATCATCCGGAAAAGCCCTTCACTATTTTGAGGGTGCTTCGAGAGTTGTTGCCGGCTCAATTTCCGGGGTCGTCGTCGGGATCGCCGTCAAATCCGGCCTCATTCTGACGCCCTTGTTTCAGGGCAACAAAGCGGGCTTCATTCTGCTTCTCTCGGCCATCGCCGCCGGCGCCGCAGAGCGATTTGCAACATCAATCATTTCAGACGTTAGCTCCATTGGTCTTAGTGGAGCTAAATCCGGGTCTTCCGAGCTGCCTGTCGACGAAGCAACAAATCGAGGGAAGACCCGAAAAACGCCTCGCCTGAGGCAGACGTCTACATCGCCTTGACGATGTTCTCGGTAACCTTCTTGGCGTCGCCGAGCAGCATCATGGTGTTGTCGCGATAGAACAGCGGGTTGTCGATGCCGGCGTAGCCCGAAGCCAGCGAGCGCTTGATGAACATCACCGTGCCGGCCTTCCAGACCTGGAGCACCGGCATGCCGTAGATCGGCGAAGTCTTGTCCTCTTCGGCCGCCGGGTTGGTGACGTCGTTGGCGCCGATCACGAAGGCGATGTCGGCCTGGGCGAATTCGGAGTTGATGTCCTCGAGCTCGAACACCTCGTCATAGGGCACATTGGCTTCGGCCAGCAGCACGTTCATGTGGCCGGGCATGCGGCCCGCGACCGGGTGGATGGCGTACTTCACCTCGACGCCTTCCTTCTTCAGCATGTCGGCCATCTCGCGCAGCGCGTGCTGGGCCTGCGCCACCGCCATGCCGTAGCCGGGCACGATGATGACCTTGGAGGCGTTCTTCATGATGAAGGCGGCATCGTCGGCCGAGCCGAGCTTTGCCGGCTTCTGCTCGCCGGTACCCCCGCCGGCCGCCGCGGTCTCGCCGCCGAAGCCGCCGAGGATGACCGAGATGAAGGACCGGTTCATCGCGTGGCACATGATGTAGGACAGGATCGCGCCGGATGAGCCGACCAGCGCGCCGGTGATGATCAGCGCGGAATTGCCGAGCGTGAAGCCGATGCCGGCCGCGGCCCATCCCGAATAGGAGTTCAGCATCGAGATCACGACCGGCATGTCGGCGCCGCCGATCGGGATGATCATGAGCACGCCGAGGGCGAGCGCCAGGATGACGTTGAGCCAGAAGAACACCGGGCTGCCGGTAACCACGAGCCCGACGATGCAGGCGACCAGCGCGACCGCGAGCGCGATGTTGATGAGATGCCGCGCCGGCAGGATGATCGGCGCGCCGCTCATGCGGGCCGACAGCTTGAGGAATGCGATCACCGAGCCGGTGAACGTCAGCGCACCGATGGCGACGCCGAGCGACATTTCGACCAGGCTCTGCGTGTGGATGTTGCCGGGGGTGCCGATGTCGAAGGCCTCAGGCGCATAGAATGCGCCGGCGGCGACCAGCACCGCGGCCATGCCGACCAGCGAGTGGAAGGCAGCGACCAGTTCCGGCATCGAGGTCATCGGCACACGGCGTGCGATCACCGCGCCGATCGCAGCACCGATGGCGATGCCGACGATGACGAGCAGCCAGGCAAGGCCGTCGGCCGGCGGATGGTTGGCAAGCGTGGTGGCGACCGCGATCGCCATGCCGATCATGCCGAGCAGGTTGCCCTGGCGCGAAGAGGCCGGGCTCGACAGCCCGCGCAGTGACAGGATGAACAGCACCCCCGCCACGAGATACAACAATGCAGAGAGATTGGCGTTCATCTCAGGTCCCCATCTGTCCCATCAGCCCGAGGTGGCCGCTTACTTGGCCTTCTTCTTGTACATCGCCAGCATGCGCTGGGTGACAAGGAAGCCGCCGAAGATATTGATGCAGGCAAAGATCAGCGCGATGAAGCCGAAGCCGCGCGCCCAGCCCGAACCGCTCGACACGTTGGCAACGCCGCCCGCGAGCAGCGCGCCGACCACGATCACCGAGGAGATCGCGTTGGTGACGCTCATCAGCGGTGTATGCAGTGCCGGGGTCACCGACCACACCACGAAATAGCCGACGAACACCGCCAGCACGAAAATCGACAGCCGGAAGATGAAGGGATCGACGACCTGTGCGACATGCTCCATGGCTTCTCTCCTCTAGGCTTTCGGCTGGAAGTTCGGGTGGATGACGGCGCCGTCCTTGGTGAGCGCGGTTGCCTTCACGAGCTCGTCGTCCCAGTTCACGGCAAGCTTCTTCTCTTTCTTGTCGATCATGGTCTCGATGAAGGAGAACAGGTTGCGCGCATAGAGGCCGGAAGCCGAGGCGGCGACGCGGCCGGCGACGTTGGTGTAGCCGACGATCTTGATGCCATCGATCTCGGCGACTTCGCCCGCCCTGGCGCCCTCGACGTTGCCGCCGCGCTCGACGGCGAGGTCGACCAGCACCGAGCCCGGCTTCATCGACTTGACCATCTCGGCCGAGACGAGCTTTGGCGCCGGCCGGCCCGGGATCAGCGCGGTCGTGATCACGATGTCCTGCTTCTTGATGTGCTCGGCGGTGAGCGCGGCCTGCTTGGCCTGGTATTCCTTGGACATTTCCTTCGCGTAACCGCCGGCGGTCTGCGCGTTCTTGAACTCCTCGTCCTCGACGGCGAGGAATTTGGCGCCAAGGCTCTCCACCTGCTCCTTGGTGGCCGGCCGCACATCGGTCGCGGTCACGATGGCGCCGAGGCGGCGCGCAGTCGCGATCGCCTGGAGGCCGGCAACGCCGACGCCCATCACGAACACTTTTGCGGCGGGCACGGTGCCGGCGGCGGTCATCATCATCGGGAAGGCGCGGCCGAAGGCTTCGGCGCCCTCGATGACGGCGCGGTAGCCGGCGAGGTTGGCCTGCGACGACAGCACGTCCATCACCTGCGCGCGCGTGATGCGCGGCATCAGTTCCATGGCGAAGGCGGCGATGCCGGCATCGGCCATCGTCTTCAGCGCAGCCTCGTTGCCATAGGGATCCATGATCGCGATGACGAGCGCACCGCGCTTGTACTGGCCAAGCTCGGACGCCTCGGGGCGCTTCACCTTGATGATGATGTCGGCATCGACAAGCGCATCGGCGCTGACGGTAGCACCGGCGGCGGTGTAGTCGGAATCGAGCAGGCCCGACTTGACGCCGGCACCGGGCTCAACGGCGATCTCGGCGCCCAGAGCCTTGAACTTCTTCACCGTATCCGGCGAAGCGGCGACCCGCGGCTCGGACGGATCGATTTCCTTGGCAACGGCAATCTTCATGAGGCCTCCGGCGGCGCGGGACAGCGCGCATGCGAATTTAGCGTTACTCCCGCAACGTTGGATACCGGTTTTAGAACCGGCTTGGATGCAAATTTTCTGAGCAACCGCCGCCCTTGGCGGTGCAGCCGACGATGGATCAGGTCAGGAAGATCGCCATCAGGATGACGATGAGCGCCACCGTGGCCGTGCCGTACTTCACCAGCTTGATGAAGCCCTCATAGGTTTGCTCGTGGGCAACGTAGTCGTTGCCATCGGCGGTGCTGTACGCCACTTCGCTATGGTCGGCCATGGATGTCCCCAGTCGAAAAGTCGAATTCCCGGCTGGCATTACCGCAATCCGCCGGACAGGGCAACGGCACAGCTGCGCAGTTTTCCCGCAAATCGGCTCATTTGGAAACCCGATTGTCGGGACCGGGGAAGCGTTCGCCGCCCAACACCATCCTACTCCTGGTCCAAAACGGCGATCATGAACGTCGCGGTCTCCGGCTCGACGTCGGCTTCGACCACAGCCAGACCGAGCGCACGGCGCACCGCGTCGACAGCCTCCTCGCCGCCATCGGTGAATCTCGCCGTGTCCGGAGCAGTGCCCGAGCCGACCGCAACGGGATGATCGCCGGCCAGGAAGCCGTGCGTCATGTGGAAACCAAGCGCGCGATAGACCTCGAACTGCTCTTCCGAGAAGAACTGGTCGCCGGTGGTCTCGTGCGGGAAGCGATTGTTTCGTCGCGCGTAATCCCGGATGTAGTCGTTTTCGTCGCCGGTGAGCGAGGACTTGATATAGACGAGATGGCCCTTCTCCTGGCCGCCGTAGTCGATGGTGCCGATCGCGACGTGAACGTGGTCCCGCGGCGCATTGTCGTGCTCGTCTGGCGATGAGGGGTCACCGGCCTTGTCTGCATTGCGCGCCATCAGTGCGCGGGTGCGTTCGCGGATCGGCGTCCAGGGCAGATCAATCCGGATCCCGAGGTCGATCCGCGCATAGCGCTGCAGCGTCATCAGCGAGGCGAAGTTCATCGGCGCATCGGCTTCCGCATCGACCGCGATGATCACCTTGCAGCGCCGACGCAACAGCTCGTAGACGCCTAGGTTCTCGATGTGGCCACCATCGGTGAGATAGACGCTGTCGCTGTTCTCGTAGAGACGCCCGGAGATTTCCGACCAGAAATAAAGCGGCGTGGAGCGACGCTGGGGCCGCACGCGCTCATCGACGTAACGCGGATTCTTCAGCCAATACCCGAGACGCACGTTGAGAAGCGCAAGCGTCGGCGTCAGCGCTCTGATCGAGTTCGAGCCCATGTTTGAGGAGGCCGCCGCGCCCGAGATCGCCATGGCAGTGGCGAGATCGAGACTCTGCTCGTCATCCTGCACCGCCCAGGTCGGGGCATAGCCCGTCGCCTCGCTGCCAACATTCAGCGCGGAAAACATGAAGAAGTCCGCGTTGCGGCCGCGCCGATTGGCAAAGTCCGAGCCCTGGATGTTCAGCGCCGTATTGATGAGTTGATAGGGCGCGTGCAAGCTCGGAGCGGCAGCCTGCCCAGCCGTTTCGGGGTCCTCCGTCCGAACCGCAAAGAGATCGCTGAGCTTCATGCGATCGAGCGGCTTGAAATCGCGCCCCTGGTCGAGGCTTGCCTCGACGCGCCCGATGTCGCCATCGGCCGAACGAGTCGGATCGAACAGGAAGGCCTTGCTCAGGCGATCGCGATATAGCCGATGCAGCGAGTTCGCATTCGGCGTCAGAAAGAACGAGATGACGAACAACACGACGCCGGCAAGGGTATAGAGGATGACCATCGGAAGGCTAAATGAGTAGCCGAGCTCGGAGGCCGCCCCCTGAAATAGATTCGGGTACTCTCTCTGAACGACGCCTCCAATTTTCTGGGCTAGGAATTCGAGCCATGCGGGGGCGTGCCAGGTCGGCGTCAGCCTCTCCGTATTCGGAACGACCGGCGGCATCGCTTTCGGCGTGATCTCGGCGGACAAGGTGCCGGTGCTGGCGTCGAACTGGATCTTGCCCGCCAGATTTCCCGCAGGCGCGTTTGATTTGGCATTGGCGAGGCACTCTCTTTGGGCCGCCGCGCCCAGAGCCGACGGGCACCTTTCGAACAGGTCGTTGGCGATGCCCCAATACGACAGATAGAGGTAGGCGACCCAGATGATCAGCGGCAGCGCGAGACCCGCGATCCACAGGGCGGCCTTGGCTACAATGGCGAGCACGAGCGAGCCCCATTGTGAGGACACGCTGTTGCCCTTCAGCACCTCTGCGAATTGCTGCCTGAATGCGGTGACGAAGACGCCGATTGGCGCGGCGATCGCCGCGAGGGACTTGATCCAGGTGATGGCGACGGCGCCGACCGGTCCGCCGAGCGCGTTGCTCTCGGCAACGTCGAACATCTGGCCCAGCATGAAGGGCTGAAATTCGAAGAAGGCGAGGACTGCGAGCAGCACGAGGAAGGTCGCGCCGGCGCTCGGCCAATGCGAGCGGAACTCCTGGCGCTTGCCCGGACTTGCAAATGATTGTTTGAGGGCCCAGCCGAAGAACAGGACAACCCCGATGATGGCCGTCGCCAGGGTCAGCGCGAAATGCTGGACCTGAAGAAAACGCGCGAAATCGCAGGCGACGCCGAGCAGCAACGCGAGACCGGCAAGATAGGCGCACACGACGCTCGGGCCGCTGCCGCGGACCGAGCGGGAGCTGAAATAGGCAAGTACGCTGCCGACGAGCAGCACCAAGGCGGCGGCAGCTCCGAAGGCGGTGAAGCCGTAACGATCGATGCTGCTGAAATCGTGCAGCTCGCACAGTTTGCGATCGTTGAAGCCGATCCCGAAGATGTTCGCGACCGTGAGGCAGCTCCGAAGCGGCGTCGACCAGATGGTGATCGCGGCAAGCAGCAGCACGACCGGCAGCGTCAGCCCGATATTGGCGACCAGGCCGCGCACGACGATCGCAATTCCTGTCAGGAGATCGCGCACACCGGCGGGGATCAGATAGTTGGAATAGTTCCGCAGATGTCCGACGGAGGGCGTGTCGCTGATCTCGGCTGCCGTGACAGTTCCGCCCGCCGGCCTCTCGCCGAATACGAACCGACGCGCGACCGTCATGGTCGCGCTGAGCGACGTCCCCATATAGCCGCCGCCCGATACCGTGGAGAGATAGTCGATCCGCCCGATCAGATTGTGATGGTTGAGCGCCTGCAGCACGCCCAGGCAAACGGCCGAGGAGCGAATGCCACCGCCGGACAAGGCGAGCCCGGTGACGTCGAGCAACTGGCAGGGTTCTAAGCTATCTGGATCGATGCGCCGGTCCGGCTCGCGGCGGGTGTTGATCGCTGCGATTTCGCCGCGGACGATCTGGTGGTGCTTTTCGCACCACGGCGTTTCCTCATCGACGGCAGCGGCGTTTCTGGCTTCTACGGCTCGCGCGGCGGGTCCTTGATCGAGCATGGGTGTCACCCCCAGGCGGAAATCGATCCATCAACAATCAGCAGTTGAAAAATATATTCTCAGTACGCACAAGATTAGTCTTGCCAGTTTTCGCGAACGTTCAATCCCACGTAGCAGGATCTCCGGTCCCGTCTCGAAGGTGGCCTGGAAACGTACCGGCTGGAAGAAGGGTGTGAAGGCTGCAAGATGCACTGAAATGCAGGGCAATGACGTCGTTCGAGACCGATTCCACCAACAAGGGAGGCGTGCGCGGTACCTGTCTCTTATACACATCCTAAGACCGCCGTCCCAGAATTTCGGGTCCTTGGCATCGAGCCCGAAGGGCCGCAACAGCTCGGAGTAGTGCTTGGTGCCGCCGGCAGCAAGCATATCGAGGTAGCGCTCGGCGAAACCCTCAGCGGCATTCTCGTAGACAGCATAGAGCGAGTTCACGAGGCAATCGCCGAATGCATAGGCGTAGACATAGAACGGCGAATGGATGAAGTGCGGGATGTACATCCAGTAGTTCTCATACCCCGCCTTGATCTCGATCGCGGGACCGAGACTTTCGCCCTGCACCGAGAGCCAGATCTCGCCTAGCCGCGTCGCGGTGAGCTCGCCGCTCTTGCGCTCGCTGTGCACGGCGCGCTCGAAGGAATAGAACGCGATCTGCCGCACCACGGTATTGATCATGTCCTCGACCTTGCCGGCGAGCAGCGCCTGGCGCTGTTTTGCATTCTTGGTCTGGGCAAGGAGCCGCTTGAACGTGAGCATCTCGCCGAACACGCTGGCGGTCTCGGCCAGCGTCAGCGGTGTCGGCGCCATCAACGCGCCGTTCCTGGCCGCCAGCACCTGGTGCACGCCGTGGCCGAGCTCGTGCGCAAGCGTCATCACGTCGCGCGGCTTGCCCTGATAATTCATCAGCACGTAAGGGTGCGCCGACGGTGTGGTCGGATGCGAGAAGGCGCCCGGCGCCTTGCCGGGACGAACCGGCGCGTCGATCCAGCGATCACTGAAGAAGCGCTCGGCGATGTCGGCCATCTTGGGCGAGAAGCCGCGATAGGCCGTCAGCACCATGTTCCTCGCATCGGGCCAGGCGATGGTATCGGTCGCGGCAAAGGGCAGAGGGGCGTTGCGATCCCAGTAGGCGAGCCGCTTCTTCTTGAACCAGCGCGCCTTCAGCGCGTAGTAGCGGTGCGACAGCCTTGGATAGGCCGCGCGCACCGAGGCGACCAGCGCATCCACCACCTCGCGCTCGACGCGGTTGTTCAGATGTCGGGAATCCGCGACGTCCTTGAAGCCGCGCCAGCGGTCGGAGATGTCCTTGTCCTTGGCGAGCGTGTTGGTGATCAGCGCGAAGGTGCGCTCATTGGCCTTGAAGGTTTTTGCCAAAGCTTCCGCCGCAGTCTTGCGCTTGGCGCCGTCGCGGTCCTGCAAGAGATTCAGCGTCGGCTCGATCGCGAGCTCCTTGGGCCCGACCTTGAAGCGCAGGCCGGAGATGGTTTGGTCGAACAGCCTGTTCCAGGCCGAGTAGCCGGTCTGCGCCTTTTCCAGGAAGAGCTGCTCGAGCTTGTCGTCGAGCTGATACGGCTTCTCCTTGCGCAAATCCTCGATCCAGGGGCGATAATGCGCGAGCTCGGAAGCCTGCATCGCACGGGTCAAGATATCGTCATCGATGCGGTTGAGCTCGAGCGCGAAGAACAGAAGATGGGTCGAGGCGACCGTCAGTCGCTCTGACACATCGCCGTAAAACTTTGAAATCTTGGGATCAACGCTGTCGCCGGCGTGGACGAGCCCGGCATAGGAGCCGAGCCGGCCGGCGAGATCGTCGATCGCCTCGTACCGCCGCACGGCCTCCGCGAGCCATTTTCCGCCATCTTCCTTTGCTGTCCCTGTCGCGAGCTTGCCCTTGTAGTCGGTCTCGAACGCGACGCAATCGGCATCCATCTTCTCGAGATCGCGCGCCACTTCCGGCGCGGTGATCCCGGAATAGAGGTCGGCGAGGTTCCACTCCGGAAGCTTGCCGGTTTTGCTCACAGCTTTGCCGGAGGGTTTTGCTTTGGCGGCGGCTTTCTTGGTGTTCGGCTTGCGGAGAGCAGACGTGCTAAGAGCGGACTTGCTAAGTGCGGATTTGGAGCGCGAAGTCATCGTGTTGGAAACCTGTGTTCAACGATCGCAATGGATGGGGTCAGCAAGGTTTAAGAGTACGTTAATCGGCTTCGGCCAGAGTGCCCCGATTCGAGACAGATAGTTGTAGCGTGCGGGGAACACCATGGCTGCCAGTATTTTGATTGCCGATGACGACGCCGTCGCGCGCCGCCTGGTCGAGAACATGGTGCAGAAATGCGGCTATGAAACGATCATCGTCGATTCCGGCGATGCCGCGCTCGCCGCCCTCACCGCGCCCGACGCTCCCGCCGTCGACGCAGTCATCCTCGATCTCGTGATGCCCGGCCTCGACGGCATGGGCGTCCTGGCAAAGATCCGAGAGGCTGGCCTCAGCGTGCCCGTCATCGTCCAGACCGCGCATGGCGGCATCGACAACGTGATCTCGGCGATGCGCGCAGGTGCGGCCGACTTCGTGGTCAAGCCGGTTGGCATGGAGCGCCTCCAGGTCTCCTTGCGCAACGCGCTCAACGCGTCCGCGCTCAAGGGCGAATTGCAGCGGATCCGGCACAGCCGCGAGGGCCGGCTGACGTTCTCCGACATCATCACCCGCAGCGACGCGATGGCGCATGTGATGCGCACCGCGCAGAAGGCGGCAAATTCTTCGATTCCCGTGCTGATCGAAGGTGACTCCGGCGTCGGCAAGGAGATGTTCGCACGCGCCATCCACGGCAGCGGCGAGCGCAAGGCAAAGCCGTTCGTCGCGGTCAATTGCGGCGCGATCCCCGACAATCTCGTCGAGTCGATCCTGTTCGGCCATGAGAAAGGCGCCTTCACCGGCGCGACCGAGCGGCACGCCGGCAAGTTCGTCGAGGCCCATGGCGGCACGCTGTTTCTGGACGAGGTCAGCGAGCTGCCGCTGACCGCGCAGGTCAAGCTGCTCCGCGCACTCCAGGAGGGCGCTGTCGAGGCTGTCGGCGGGCGCAAGCCGGTGAAGGTCGACGTCCGCATCATTTCCGCGACCAATCGCAAGCTCCTGGACCGGGTGAAGCAGGGCCACTTCCGCGAGGACCTGTTCTACCGCCTTCACGTCCTGCCGCTGACGATCCCGAATTTGCGCGCGCGGCGCGAGGACATCCCGCATCTGCTGCGGCATTTCCTGGCGCGGTTCGCCGCGGAGGAGAACCGCTCGATCACCGGCATCAGCGGCGAGGCGATGGCGCATCTCTCAACGCTCGACTGGCCCGGCAACATCCGCCAGCTCGAGAACGCGGTCTATCGCGCGGTGGTCATGAGCGAAGGCGACCGGCTTGGCCTCGACGATTTCCCGCTGCTTGCCGCGCACCCGCAACAGATGACCGACGCTCCGATGGCGCCGCTGATGCTGGAGCCGGTCGCGCCGATGGCGCCCACCATGATTTCAGGTAATGAAATACCGATCGCCCCACTGCCCGCCGCCGGCTCCCTCGCGATGCTGACCAGCACCGGGGAAGTACGGCCTCTGGAGGAGATGGAGAACGAAATCATCCGCTTCGCGATCTCGCATTACCGCGGGCAGATGTCGGAGGTCGCGCGCCGCCTCAAAATTGGCCGCTCTACGCTCTACCGCAAACTCGACGAAGCCGGCGTCCAAGGATCTGGCGGCAAAAGCGGCGAGGAGACGCACTGAGCAGGACTCGCGGAACGACGTTCCCTTTATGGCCTAAACGGGGCGCAAGTCCTTCGCATTGCGGGCGATTTGAACCGTGACCGGGAAGTGACAGACAAAGGGAAAAGCGCTTGGCAGGAGCGCACAATCCGTTGCCAAGAGGCTTCCTTGAAGTCAGTTTGTCGTGAGTTGTCCCGGGTGGCGCTGGCTGCAAAAACGGGGCCTGTATATCGTCTGCGTAAGAATCGTTGCGTGCAGGCGTGCAACTTTCGAGAAGCCGGCGCGATTGGCCGAAGCTGTTAGACGATAACGAATCTGTCCAGTGAATCCGTTCCATGGGGACGGTTCACCCGAGGGGTGTGTCACGATGCGAGACTGTTTGAACAACCGTGCAGGCTTTGACCGCGTGCTGATGACGGTCGCGGCGACCTTCCTCACGGTGTCGGCCACTTCGGCGCTGGCCCAGGACCAGCCGCGCAGCAGCGCCGCGGAGCTCGCGATCGAAGCCGCGATCCCGCGCCCAGAACCGGCTAACGTCCCGCCTCCGACCGCCGCCGACATCAAGCTCGACACGACCGCGACCGTGCAGGAGCCGGCCAGGGACGCAAGCAGCAAGGAGCCCGTGAAGGCGGAAGCTGCCCCGGCGCCCGACAAGGTCGGAACCAAGCCTTCTGACGTCGCCACGACGCCTGCCACCGAGGCGCCGAAGAACGAGACGGCGAAGACCGAGCCCGCCAAGACCGAGCCTTCCAAGATTGAACCTTCCAAGTCTGAACCTTCCAAGTCTGAACCTTCCAAGTCTGAACCTTCCAAGTCTGAACCGGCAAAGACCGAAGCTGCGACCGCGCCGGCCGCGCCAGCGACCGCTGCAGCACCGGCCGAGCCGCCGAAGGATGTCGCGAAAGAGCCGGCCGCCGAACCGGTGAAGGCCGCGAGCAACGTTCCCGCCGCCGATCAGCCGGTTGCCGACAAGATCAAGGACGCGCTCGGCGCCAAGAGCTCGCGTTATTTCGATCGCAAGAACGAGCGCGCCGCCGTCGAGAAGTTTTACGGCGCGCGTGACTTCGCGCCGGTCTGGACGCAAGGCGGCAGCCTCAGCGCTTCGGCTAAGGGCGTGATCGCACGGCTGAAGGATGCCGCGTCCGACGGGCTCAACGCCGCCGACTATCCGGTGCCGGATTTCGCGGCAGCCACGACGCCCGATGCGCTCGCCGAGGCCGAGCTCAAGCTCACCGCCAGCATGCTGGACTATGCGCGCCAGGCGCAGAGCGGCCGCATGCACTGGTCGCAGGTCAGCGCCGACATCCTTTATCCCGAGCATCCGGTCGACCCGAGCGAGGTGCTGACCAAGGTCACGACCGCGTCTGATGCGTCCATAGCACTCGACGGCTACAACCCGCCGCAGAAGCTCTACAAGGAGCTCAAGGCGAAGCTCGCCCAGCTCCGCGGCCAGGGCGAAGGCCCGGTGATCGAAATCACCGACGGCCCGGCGCTGAGGTACACACCGGCGCGCGGCAAGAAGCGGGCGGAAGTCGTCGTCCAGGATCCGCGCGTACCGCAGCTCCGCGCCAAGCTCGGCATCACCGAGAATGCCAACGACGACCACTATGACGCGACGGTTGCGGAAGCCGTGCGGAAATTCCAGGACGGCGTCGAAATGAAGGCGACCGGCGTCCTCGACGCGCCGACCGTGAGGGCTCTGAACAGCCCGAAGCGCGACAGGCAGATCGACACCGTGCTCGTGAACATGGAGCGCTGGCGCTGGCTGCCGCGCGATCTCGGCGTGCCGTCGCTCGGCGATGCCTATGTCATCCTCAACATTCCCGACTACACGCTGAAGGTCATGCAGCGCGGCCAGCAGGTCTGGACCACGCGCGTGGTCACGGGCAAGCCGGGGACGCACGCCACCCCGCTGCTCAGCGAGACGATGAAGTACATCACGGTCAACCCGACCTGGAACGTGCCGCCGTCGATCGTCTACAACGAATATCTGCCGGCGCTGCAGCAGGACCCGACCGTGCTCCAGCGCATGGGCCTGCGCCTCGAGCAGAACCGCGACGGCTCCGTGCACATCTCGCAGCCGCCGGGTGAAGCCAACGCGCTCGGCCGCGTCCGCTTCAACTTCCCGAACAAGTTCCTGGTCTATCAGCACGACACGCCGGACAAGTACCTGTTCGCCAAGGAAGAGCGCGCCTTCAGCCATGGCTGCATGCGGGTGCAGAACCCGGATCAGTACGCCTCCGTGCTGCTCAACATCACGATGCCGAACGAGCACTACACGCCGGAGCGGATCCGCAGCATGTACGGCTCCAGCGAGATCGATCTGAAATTCCCCACCCCGATCCCGGTCAACATCACCTACCAGACCGCGTTCGTGGACGACGGTGGCAAGCTGCAACTCCGCAGGGACGTCTATGGCCGCGACGCGACCATGATCAGCATCCTGAAGAACAGCCGTGGCAAGGACCTCGAGAACGTCGTCGCCCATTCGCAGCCGAGCTATTCGCGGCCTGCCACGACCCTGCCCTCTGGCGTCGCGGTCGCCAATAGCGGCTTCGGAGGCGGCTTCTCGTCCGGACCGTCGTTTTTCGAGCGGCTGTTCGGACCGCCGACCCCGCCGCCGGCTCCGGTCGGCCGGCGCCAGCAGCGCGTTTTCACCCGCTGATCCCTACCGGCCGGGCTCGCGCCAAAAAGAAAATTCGTCAATGAAATCAACGATCCCGTCGTCCGACGGGATCGTTTAACGTTAACCATTGTCCACCAGCCCCGCCGCGGGGGGCGTTTTTTCGCCACACTCGACCGGTTAGGTCTGTACCCTGACTTGGGTTTCGACTTGGGTTTTCGACTTGGGATCCCTCTTGGGATCTCGTTGGGTTGGGGGCGGGAAGGTAAACCTCAAATTAACCTTCTCGCTTTAAGAAAGCGTTCATCCTCTTTCGCGCGCTAGCGGGGTTGGCGGGAGAGAGTCCATTTGAACGCTCGTCGACTGGGTGGGCTCATTCGTGCTGACTGGTTTCGCACGCCAATTCGTTGCGGTGTCGTTGTCCCATGCGGGAGTCATGGCCGGTTCTCGGATCGGCCTGACCTCGCTGCTTTTGCTTGCCGGCGCCGGCAACGTGCACGACGCGACCGCGCTGAACGAGACCCGCACCCTCTCCTTCCACCACACCCATTCCGGCGAGGACCTCACCGTCACCTTCAAGCGCGACGGGCGCTATGACGAGGGCGCGCTGAAGCAGCTCAATCACTATCTCCGAGACTGGCGCAGCCAGGACGAGACCGTGATGGACCGCCACCTCTTCGATATCCTCTGGGAGGTCTATCGCGACGTCGACGGCAGGCAGCCGATCCAGATCGTCTCCTCCTACCGCTCCCCCGCCACCAACGCCATGCTTCGCCGCCGCTCCTCAGGCGTGGCGCGCTTCAGCCAGCACATGCTGGGGCATGCAATGGACTTCTACATTCCGGGCGTGCCGCTGGAGCAGATCCGCTTCGCAGGGCTCCGCCTGCAACGCGGCGGGGTCGGCTTCTACCCGACCTCCGGTTCGCCTTTCGTGCATCTGGACACCGGCAGCATCCGGCACTGGCCGCGCATGACGCATGACCAGCTCGCCCGTGTCTTCCCGGACGGACGCACCGTACACCTGCCGACCGATGGCACGCCGCTCAAGGGCTATGAGCTCACCAAGGCCGACATCGAGCGGCGCGGCAATGGCGATGACGCCGCGACGATCGGCAAGCCGAGCTTCCTGGCAGCGTTGTTCAAGGGCAAATCGGCCCCCGCCAGCGACGAGGATGACGAGGGCGCACCGGCCGTCAGTGCCAAGCCTGTAGCGCCGACCGTGGTGGCCGCGGCAGCGCCTGCCAAAACCGCTGAGAAGCCCACCGATCCGGTGCCGACGCCGCGCGCCAAGCCGCAACTTCCGGCCGCGATCCAGCTCGCCGCGGCCGACATGCAGGTCGTGCAGGCGCCCAAGCCGAAGCCTGCTCCCGCCGCCGACAAATCGACTGAGGTCAAATCAACCGAAGCGAAACCGCAGACGCCCGCCGACATCATCAACGCCCGCGGCTTCTGGGATGCGCCGGCGGCTCCGCAGCAGGCGACGCCGGCCCAGGTCGCGGCGCTCAGGGCGCGCCAGGCACTGGCCTCGGCGACCGATCCGCAGGCGACCGCAAGCGTTTCTTCATCGGCCTATCAGGCGCTGGCCTATGCGCCGGCCGCCGCCCCACCGGTCGACCGTGGCAACGTCGTCGCCGCCTCCGCGCCGATCCCGCGCGCGGCCCGTCCGCTTGCTGCGACCCGCAACCTCGCCCCCGCCACCGAGATCAACACCGTCGTCACCAAGGGCGAGCAGGGCATGATCGCGACCTCGACGCGACTCTCGGCCGCCAAGGGCGAGAGCATGTGGCTCAAGATCGTGATGCTGGCCCCGAGCGCCAGCCGCGCGATGTCGGTGACGCTGATGGGCGATATCGACATGATCGCGATGCGCGCCTACTTCATCAAGCCGCAGGCCGTCGTCGCGATGGGCTTCACCGACGATCCGATGCAGGGCATGTCCTGCGACAGCTTCTCGGGCTCGGCGACCGCCAAGCTCGAAACCACGTCCTTCGTGGTCCGCACCGCCGCGCTGCGCTGACCACTTCCCGCGACATTGCTTTCGTAGCCCGGATCGAGCGCAGCGAAATCCGGAGTTGTTGCGCGCTGAAAGATTCCCGGATTACGCAACGCTCCATCCGGGCTGCGAACTATCTCCGGCCGCGGCGATCGAGATGATATGTGAGCGCCAGCGACAGGCAGACCGCGAGCGGCTGCTTCGCTAGCGTGCCCGAAACAGGCAGCAGCAATGCCCGGTTCTGGCGATATTCGAACTGATCCGGAAAACGCTCGCGAAACGCTTCGATCAGCGTCGTCTTGCAATTGAACAGGACAGCGGCGTGATCATCGGACTCTTTCACGCGGCCGAGCCGTATGGTGCTTCCGCTTCCGGAATGTTCGGTGAGATAGGCCGGCTCGCCCCATTTCAACGTCTCGGTCAGCGCACCGACGTCGTCGAGCGCCCTGGCGGTCGCGAAGATGAGCTTGCGCACGTCGAGAAGACGCCGGCGGATCGGCGGTGGAAAGGCTTCGAAGGCGCGGCTCACCTCGCGCGGTAGTGGGGGCACCATCACGGCCGATCGCTCAGTGGCAGATGGATGGCGGTGAGGAGATCGCTGGGCGCTACCTCCATCGGATTGTTGCGATACGTCTCGAAGATGGGTGCATCGTCGCTCTCATGGCCTGATGATGGCAACCAAACGCCGAGCAGCCAGCGATAAGCGTCCTTCATGTCGGCGTACGGCCCCCTATAGGAGAGCCGCGCGTACACGCCACCGCGCAAGGTCATGGCTTCCAGAGAGGACGGAACAATCACGTCATCCGCAACCGGCGTACACGCCTTCGAGCGCAATTGATCGACGGCAACGAGATCGGGATCATCCAGGAAAGCTGCCCGCATCTCCTGGCCGGGCTTGAGCAACCGGCGAGATCCCAGCTCCGAGAATAGGCGTGTCATCGCCTTGTCGATCTGCATGTAGGATCCAACATGTAGCGCGGCCGCACAGCGCGTCGGAGGCAGCGCCACGATGTCGACGGGAAACTCTTCGGCGTCCTGCTCACGCGTCGCGGCCTTGAACGCCGCGTGGCTGCCATTGGCGCGGTAGTCGGCCGGCGTCATGCCGTAGGCGTCTCTGAACGCGCGCGCAAAGGCGTCAACGGCGCCATACCCGGCCCGCTCCGCTATCGCCTTGATCGGCTCGCTCGAATTGGCGAGACGGTCCGCAGACCGAAGCAGGCGCAGGCGACGCATCGTTGCAGTGATCGTCTCCCCGCGCATCGCCACGTAGATGCGATGCCAGTGATAGCGCGAGATGCACGCGATCTCGGCGAGGTCGTCGAGGCGAATGTCATCGTCCAGATGCGCATAGATGTGGTCGACGACACGCGTCAGGCGCGCCTCATAGCTTGCTTGCGTTTGCGGTCTATTCATCGGCCCCGATCTCGATCTGCCCTGCGACAGTATCGCACGGAGCATTCCGACAAA
The DNA here is from genome assembly GCF_059803455.1 of Bradyrhizobium sp. UFLA05-108. NCBI lineage: Bacteria > Pseudomonadati > Pseudomonadota > Alphaproteobacteria > Hyphomicrobiales > Nitrobacteraceae > Bradyrhizobium > Bradyrhizobium sp. UFLA05-108. Next base: position 66,505 of record NZ_JBANAZ010000007.1, read on the forward strand.
TCTTGCGGATTTGCGGGTAGCGGCTGCATCGGCAGCGCGCCGGTAGCTCAGCAATCAGGCCGGCAGGCCGGCCCCGCGAAGGCCCGTCTCGTAGCGCTGACGGTCGACCTCGCGCTTATAGTGCTGGCTGATGACATGATTGGCGACCGAAAATGCCGGCTCGCGCTTGAGAACCTCGGCCGCGTGGGCGCCGGCCGCAACCGCGTTGCCCATCTGCGCGAAGATCGCGGCGAGGAAGGCATGATGGGTATGGTCGGGCCGCGTGATCCGTGAAAAAGCTTCGGCGGCTTCGGCATATTTCTCGGCACAATAATAGGCTCGCCCGAGATGGCTCCAGAAGCGTTCGGGGTGATAGGGATTGAGCCGCATCGCCTTCTTGATCCAGTCGATGCCTTCCTCCGGCCGGCCTAGCCAGGTCAGCAGCTCGCCCTGCTGCACCACCACGAGATCATAGTTCGGGTTGAGCGCGAGGGCCCGTTCCTGATGGTAGGCAGCCCTGTCATGGTCGTCGCGGTTCAGATTGAGCGCGGCGAGGATGCGATGGACGTCGCTGTCATTGTCGTCGAGCGCCAGCGCGGTCTCGAGCTCGGACGACACGTGCTGGAAGGTCAGGTCGCGATCCGCACACCAGCCGTAGACCCAGGTCTGGCCGAGGACGCATGCCTTCCAGGCGTGCGCATGGGCGTAGTTCGCGTCGAGCGAAAGCGCGCGGTCGAGCAGAGACTGCGCGTGCGCATTGTCGTCGCGGTTCGAGCGGTGGTGCAGGATCTTGGCGGCCAGCACGCATTCGTAGGCCGCCATATTGTTGGTCGGCTTGCGTTTCGCGCGATCATGGCTCGCCGCCTCGACGCGGCCGGGCAGCGTCGCGGCGATCGCGCGGGTCATCTCGTCCTGGATCGCGAAGATGTCCTCGAGCTCGCGGTCATAGCGATCGGCCCAGATGTGCCGGTCGGTCTCGGCGTCGATCAGCTGCACGGTGACGCGCACGCGCCCTCCCGCCTTTCGCACGCTGCCTTCGACGACATAGTCGACGCCGAACTCGCGGGCGACGTCCAGCACCTTCACCGCCCTGCCCTTGTACACGAAGGTCGAGTTGCGGGAGATGACCAGCAGATCGTGGAAGCGCGACAGCTCGGTGATGATGTCTTCGGTCAGGCCGTCGGCAAAAAACTCCTGCTCCGGATCGCCGCTCATGTTGGCGAAGGGCAGCACGGCGATCGAAGGCTTCTTCGAAACGCCCGGCGCGGGCGCGGTGTCCGTCGCCCCGTCCAGCGCGCCCGCCATCTCCTGGTTCAGCCGCACGCGGAAGACGCGGATGGGTCGCGCGATGTTCTTGACGTTCTGCTCGCCCAGATCGTCGAAGTCGATGCCATCGAGACGCTGGCCGAGCTGGTCGCGAACCGCGCTCGAGATGCAGATGCCGCCAGGTTCGGCCAGCGCCTCCAGCCGGGCTGCAACGTTGACGCCATCGCCGAAAATGTCGTTCTGGTCGACGATCACGTCGCCCAGATTGATGCCGATGCGAAACTGTATCCACCGTCCAGCCGCAACGTCGGCATTACGCCGACCCATGCGGCGCTGAACCTCGGCCGCGCAAAGCACGGCGTCGACGACGCTGTGGAATTCGACGAGCAGGCCGTCGCCCGTGGTCTTGATGATGCGTCCGCGATTGCGGCTGATAACCGGATCGATGAGCTCGATCCGGTGGGTCTTGAGGCGCGCGAGCGTGCCGGCCTCGTCGGCCTCCATGAGACGACTATAGCCGACCATGTCAGCGGCGAGGACCGCGGCGAGCCTGCGCTCTGGTCCAGGCGCATCCATTACTCGGTCCCTTCACCGAGCAGCTTAGCAGAGAAGCGGATTTTGCCTAGGTTTGGTACGCCGCAATTGAAAGGCCGTACCGGCCGTCAGAGCATTCCCAGCGCCTGCATGTACGTCTCGAGGATCGTTTCGGCCTCGGCGCGCTCGTTGGGGTCCTGCTTGCGCAGGCGCACGATGGTGCGCAGCGCCTTCACGTCGTAGCCATTGCCCTTGCTCTCGGCATAGACGTCGCGGATGTCGTCGGAGATCGCCTTCTTCTCTTCCTCCAGCCGTTCGATGCGCTCGATGATGGAGCGGAGTTGATCCTTGGCGAATTTCGTGGCGGGCGCTTCTTCGTTGACGGCGGTGGCAATGGCCATCTCGTACTCCTGATGGAACTGGCAAGGTGAGGTAACGCCGGCGTCCTCGCACCGCGCGTGCTGGTTTGACCCTTAGGTTTGCCAGCCGTTACGTCAAGGCAGCATCGCGCTCGTCCACAGCGCACCCACATCTTCGTGTCGCGGCGAGCCAAAAACCGGTTGTGCTGCGAACGACTCTACCCCTCGAAGCGGGGCTCAATGCCCGGGATGGACCTTCTTCATGGCCTCGAGCTGCTCAGGCGTGGCCGTGCCCTGGTACTTCGCCTTCCAGGTCTCATAGGGCATGCCGTAGACTGCTTCGCGGCTCTCGTCCTTGCTGAGAGCCACCCCCTGGGCGTCGGCGGCGTCCTTGAGCCAATTCGACAGGCAATTGCGGCAGAAGCCGGCGAGATTCATCAGATCGATGTTCTGGACGTCGGTCCGCGCCTTCAGATGCTCGACCAGGCGCCGAAAGGCCGCCGCTTCGAGCTCTGTTCTGGTTTTGTCGTCGATTGTCATGACGATGACCTCGCTGTCCGGACTGACCGTTACGGGACTAGGTAGGCCTTTGTCACAGATTTTGCCATATCCCGGTGCAAACGGGACCCTTGGACGGTCGTTGGGCAGTTCCCGCGCTCTACGCCAAATCGTCAATGATCTGATATAGCTTCCCGCGACAATGATCGCCGAATCTCCCGCCTTCCAGCGCCTCTCCACATGGCTCGTCCGCCTCGCCCCGGCGCTGGCGATTGCGTTGCTGTGCCTGTCGGCGAGCCCCGCCTCGGCCGACTTCCGCCTCTGCAACAACACCTCGAGCCGGGTCGGGATCGCGCTCGGCTACAAGGACGCAGAGGGGTGGACCACGGAAGGCTGGTGGAACATCTCGTCCCGCTCCTGCGAGACGCTGCTGCGGGGCACGCTGGTCGCCCGCTACTATTACATCTACGCGATTGATTACGACCGCGGCGGTGAATGGTCGGGCCAAGCGTTCATGTGCTCGCGGGACAAGGAGTTCACCATCCGCGGCACCGAGGACTGCCTCGCCCGCGGCTACGACCGAACTGGCTATTTCGAGGTCGACACCGGCGAGCAGCGCGCCTGGACGGTGCAACTGACCGACGCCAACGAACAGCCTTCGCAGCAGCGGGTACCTGGCCTGCCGGGACCGGTTGGCCCGGGTGGCGGCGTTCCGGGTTTGCCCAATAGCCCGCCGGGTGCTACGCCCCCGGGCTCGCCTGGCCTCGCGCCAGCACCCCCGCCCCCGCCTGGAAATAAGCCATGAGGCGACTTCGCCGTATCAAGATTCTCGCGACCCTGGGACCTGCCTCTTCGGACCTCGCGACGATCCGCCGCCTGTTCGAGGCCGGTGCCGACATCTTTCGCATCAATATGAGCCACACCCCGCATGACAAGATGCGGGAGCTGGTGGCGACGATCCGCAATGTCGAGTCCAGCTATGGGCGGCCGATCGGCATCCTGGTCGACCTCCAGGGACCGAAGCTCCGGCTCGGCTCGTTCGCCGAAGGGGCCGTGCAGCTCCAGAACGGCCAGACCTTCACGCTGGACTCCGACAAGGCGCCGGGCGACACGACCCGCGTCCACCTTCCGCATCCGGAGATCCTGGCTGCGCTCCGGCCCGGCCATGCGCTCCTGCTCGATGACGGCAAGGTGCGGCTGATCGCGGAGCAAACCACGAAAGAGCACGCGGTGACGCGCGTCGTGGTCGGCGGCAAGATGTCGGACCGCAAGGGCGTCAGCCTGCCCGATACCGACCTGCCGGTCTCGGCGATGACGCCGAAGGACCGCGCCGATCTCGAGGCGGCGCTGGTGACCGGCATCGACTGGATCGCGCTGTCCTTCGTGCAGCGTGCCGACGACGTCATCGAGGCCAAGAAGATGATCCGCGGCCGTGCCGCCGTGATGGCCAAGATCGAGAAGCCGCAGGCGATCGACCGCCTCGCCGACATCATCGAGGCCTCCGATGCGTTGATGGTGGCGCGCGGCGATCTCGGCGTCGAGCTGCCGCTGGAGCGCGTGCCGAGCCTTCAGAAGCAGATGACGCGGATGGCGCGCCGCGCCGGCAAGCCGGTGGTGATTGCGACCCAGATGCTGGAATCGATGATCCAGGCGCCGGTGCCGACCCGCGCCGAGGTCTCCGACGTCGCGACCGCCGTCTATGAAGGCGCCGACGCCATCATGCTGTCGGCCGAATCGGCTGCCGGCAAGTTTCCGGTCGAAGCGGTCTCGACCATGAACCGCATCGGCGAGGAGGTCGAACGCGACCCGACCTATCGGTCCGTGATCATGGCCCAGCGGCCGGATCCGGAAGCGACAGTGGGCGATGCGATCGCGGACGCCGCGCGCGTGATGGCCGATACGCTCGACCTGCCGGCACTGATCTGCTGGACCAGCTCCGGCTCGACCGCGATCCGCGTGGCGCGCGAACGTCCAAAGGCGCCGATCGTCGCGATCACGCCGAACATGACGACGGGACGCAAGCTCGCGGTGGTCTGGGGCGTGCATTGCGTGGTGGCGGAAGACGCGCGCGACCAGGACGACATGGTCAACCGCGCCGGCCAGATCGCGTTTCGCGATGGCTTTGTCCGCGCCGGCCAGCGCGTGATCATCGTCGCGGGCGTGCCGCTCGGCATCCCCGGCACCACCAACATGGTGCGGATCGCCTCCGTCGGCCCCGAGGGCGACGCGAATATGTGAGGGGCCTTAAGCCCCCACCAATGCCTTCGCCGGCAACACCGTCTGCTGCACCACGAGGCCACGGGCGCGGGCATCCATCACGCCAACGGCACGCAGCGCCAGCAGCGTGACCGTCTGTACGGCATCGCGCAGCTTGACCGGATCCTCCAGATTGTCGGGCGCGAGCGGCCCGACCAGCGCCTCGTGCAGCGCCCCGAGCAGCGCCGTTGCCGCCAGGGCAGTATCCTGCGCCGGCAGGTGGCCGGCACGCACGGCAGCGTCGATCCGGGAGGCGATTTCGCCCGCGATTTCGCGCCGGCTCGCAAGCCTGGAGGCACTGACATCGACGTCGACGGGCTCGGCCAGAATGCCCCAGGCGAGCTTGCGTTGGGAAAGCGTGTGCACCGCAACCGTGGTAACGGCCGCCGCCAGTGCCGAGGACGGACCGGGCGCGGCGTCGGCCGCCCGGCGAATCGCGGCGAGTTCGTCGCGCGACACTTCGGCAATCAGCTCGGAGATCAGATCGGCTTTCGAAGGGAAATAGCGGTAGACCGTTCCCGCCGCGACGTTGGCCCTGATCGCGACCGGGGCGATCTGCACCGCCACCATGCCGCCTTCCGCTGCCGCCTCCCGTGCCGCCGCCAGAATGGCGCTGCGCCGGGCAGCTAGGCGTTTCACCACTTGATGGGTCCGCCGGTAAACCATGGCGCGCTTCCTGTCCCCACGCGCCTGGCCGCGCGTTTCGGCCGAACGATTCTTCACTGTTTTCGCTGCAAATCGCCCGCAAGAACTGAACAACTATTCAGAGCGGATGACAAGACCTCAAATGTGCGAAGTTGATCTGCCAGCTCAAGACGCGGCAGTGGACGAGGCGAGGCCCGCCGGGGACGCCGGCAGCTCACGCCAATCGGCGACCGCACGGGCGACGATGAGCGCGGCAACGATCAGCGTCGCCGCAAGCCCGACGGGGATTTTCAGAAACGGGAAGCTCGCAAGCAGCGCAAGCATGAAGCCGAGCGCACAGGGCTCGTAAGCACGGAAGCCATCATCATATCCGGCACGCACAAGCCAGGCGACAGGAATGGCCAGCACCGCGAAATCATACATGTACGTGTAGGGCGAGCACAGCAGCGTGCCGGTCGCAAGCGCAGCCGCCTTCAGCGCGTAAGGCACCTTGCTGCGCCACATCAGCACGAGCCCGATCGCGACGGCAGAAGCCACCACCGCCTGCAATGCCCAACCGAGCGTCTCGCTACCGCCAAGACAGCGCACCATCGCGAACACGCTCTGAAGCCTCAGCCAGGATTCCGCCCCCTCAGAGAGAACCGCCTTTGAGATCATTGGCATCCAATGCAAGAATGCGACCCAACTCTCGACGCCAAACACGAGCATCGACGTCAGCACAACGCACACCGCGGTAATAGCCGCCGAGACGAAGACTTTCCATTCTCCGCTCGCGACAAGGACAAGCGGAAACAACAGGCCGTATTGCGGCTTGTAGGTGAGAAGGCCCAGACAAATTCCAGCAAGCACCTGATGACGCGGCAACAGATACAGCGTGCCGCCGATCAGGCTGGCAGTCAGAAAGCCGTTCTGCCCGATCGCAAGATTGTCGAAGGTCGCGGGAAACGCAATCGCAAGCATGACACCGAAGCTGCGCCCGACGATCGCGCGCATCAGCGCGACATAGGGCAGCATGCTGGCGAAGGCCCAGCCCGCGAAAGCCACGGCATAAGGAAATTGCGCGAGGAAGGCGGCGACGAACAGGAACGGCGGCGGATAATGCCACGCGAAATAGCCGGAGAAATCCTGCCCGAGCACGGCGACCTCGACCTGCTTCTGCACCTGCCAGTCCCACGCCTGTATCGCGTTGCCGTCGAGCGCCAGCCTGCCGGCGGCCCACACGTTCACGAAGTCGGTGGGGTTACCCAACCCGTTCGCGTCGTAGATCCAGGAGTGCGAGATATAGGCGAGCGGGAAATGCAGCAGCGTGAGAACAAGCAGCACGAGGCAGACGTTGAACAGCACGGACGGGACCGAGCCTGGCCGCAGGCCTGACGGCGGACTCAAAGCGAGTTCGGCCATGCTGCATTCCCCTCAACTCGTCGCGCGCAGCGGCTGAAATGAAAGAGCCCCGGAATCCCGGGGCTCTTCGAATTCACGTCGATCGTCCAAACTTACTTCAGGCTGGACGAGATCGAGCCGAACTTGGAGTTCAGCGAGGTGCCGAGGTTATTGACCACGGTGATGATGGCCAGCGCGATGCCGGCGGCGATCAGACCGTATTCAATAGCGGTGGCGCCGGATTCATCCTTCACGAAGCGCGCAACGAGGTTTTTCATAGACTGCTCCAAAGAGTACACAAGGCTACAACTAGTCTGGTCTGACCGGCTTCCCAGCGCCGCGCGACCATGGAACCGACCGTAGCGACAAAGAATTGCACCGCAGTTAATTCGTCCGCGGAAACATGCAGCGGTTTGCGTGTATTCCGTGATGGTAAACCGAAATTGAAAACAACCGGTTAAATCGTCCGGAAACGAGCGAGCGCCGTCGATTTACCTGAATTTATATCTGGCGTGATCTAACGGGCACCGACAGCCGTAAGTGCTGCATCGAACGGAGGCGTGGTGTCCATTTCAACTGCCATTGGCGTCGAAAGCCAAAGCCGCAACAGGATGCTGCTGCCGATCTGCCTCGGCGCCTGCACTTACCTGTTCTTCTTCGCAATCGGCGATTACCTGCTGCAGGATTCCGATACGTATTGGCACATCAAGATCGGACAGTGGATCATCGACAATCGCGCGCTGCCGTATTCGGATGTTTACTCGTTCACGCGGCTGGGTGAACCCTGGACATCATCTGCCTGGCTTTCGGAGGTGCTCTACGCCGCAGCGTATTCGTCCCTCGGCTGGGGTGGACCGGTCATCCTCGCCTCGCTGGCGATTGCTGCGACGGTGGCGATCTCCGTTTACCTGCTCACCGCGCATCTTGGGCAGGTCCGCGCCGTCGCAATCGCGATGCTCGCCCTGGCGATGTCGATGCACCACCTCATCGCACGCCCGCACGTGCTTGCGATGCCGATAATGGTCGCATTTGTCGGCGGGTTGATGGCCGCTGCCGACCGTCGCAGCGCGCCGTCATGGCTGTTGCTGCCGCTGGTGCCTCTCTGGGTCAGCATTCACGGAGGTTTTGTTCTCGGGCTGGTGTTGATCGGCCCTATCGGCCTGGAAGCGCTCTGGGCCGCAAAGTCCGAGCAACGGCTCAAATTGGCAATACGCTGGGCGCTGTTCGGAATAGCCGCGGTCGCAGCGACCTGCGCCACGCCCTATGGTTGGCATTCACCACTTGGCGCGTTCAAGATCCTCGGTCTCGGTGAACTTCTCTCGAACATTTCAGAGTGGAAGTCCGCCGACTTCAGCTCATTCAGCTTCTTCGAAGGTGCACTGCTGTTCCTGATCGGAATGGCGTTCTACAGGGGACTGGTCCTGTCGCCGCCCCGCATCATGCTCTTGTTGGGCCTGATCTGGATGGCATTGACCCACAACAGACATATCGAAGTGTTTGCATTCCTGGCACCGCTCGTTCTGGCGAAGCCGTTCGTTGAGCAGTCAGTTCTCGCAGGAAACGCCGCCATCCGGCAGAATCAAGAACGTTCTTCGCCCTACATTACGATGCTGGCGGTTCTGACGATTGTCGCCGCTGGCTCGACATCGACCGTATCCTATCTCGCGCGTCATTCCTTCACGTTCGGACAGGCGCACACCCCCGCAGCCGCAGTTGAGGTTCTGCAGCAGCAGCATGTGTCGCGAATCTTCAACCAGCCAGAATTCGGAGGCTATCTTATTAGCCAGGGAATGCGGCCGTTCATGGATGGTCGCGCCGAGCTCTACGGCGAAAAGTTCGTCATGAGGTATGCCAAGGTCATTGAAGGGCGCAACGTCAAAGACCTGCTTGCATTGCTCGACGAATACAAGATCGAAGCAACGTTGTTCTTTGCCGATTTTCCCGCTCCTCAGATTCTGGACCACATTCCCGGCTGGAAGCGGATCTACACCGATGATCGCTTCGCCGTGCACATCCGCGAAAATCGTCCGCAAGCCGGTGCAGCCGCCGCTCTCGAAAGCCCAAATGAGCCGGCAACTCGCCCGGCGCCTGTAGTTCTTGAGGCGCCCGCCCCTCCGGCTACTCGCTAAGGATAGCGAGGGCGGGTGCCGACTGACCGGAAATTATGACCACCATGATCCACTACCGGCGCCAGAGCTGATGGACCGGAGCAATCAGGGCAACGATACGGGAATGTCCCTTTCCTTCACCACAAGCGTTACGATGCAGAGCCGCGCGCGAGTTCTGGTGCCGCTCTGCGTCGGCGCGGGCGCCTATCTCTGCTTCCTCTTTGTCGGCGACACGCTGCTCCAGGATTCCGACTCGTTCTGGCAGATCAAGATCGGGCAATGGATCCTCGATCATCGCGCGCTGCCCTATACGGACATCTACTCCTTCACGCGGCCAGGCCAGCCCTGGATATCCACCTCATGGCTGTCGCAAGTGCTGTTCGCGAGCTCCTATGGACAATGGGGCTGGGCGGGACCGGTGATCCTCACCACGGTTGCGATCGCGCTCACTGTCGCAATCTTCGTCTATCTGCTCGACGCCCATCTCGAACTTCCGCGCTCGGTGCTGTTTGCGATGCTGGCGCTGCTTTTGTCACTGCATCACCTGCTCGCTCGTCCGCACATCCTGGCGCTGCCCGTCATGGTGCTGTGGGCCGGCGTGTTGATGGCGGCCGCCGATCGCAGGAGCGCACCGTCATGGCTCTGGCTGCCGTTGATGGCATTGTGGGCGAACCTGCATGGCGGCTTCGTTCTGGGTCTGGCGTTGATCGGTCCGATCGCGCTCGAGGCGGTCGAGCATGCCGAAAAAGGACGACGGATTCAGCTATTCCTGCGCTGGATGCTGTTCGGCATCGCCGCGCTGGTCGCAAGCTGCGCCACGCCTTATGGCTGGAGGACGCTATGGGGCGCGACCAACATCCTCAACCTCGGCGAACTGCTGACGGTCATCTTCGAGTGGATGCCAGCGAATTTCGCCTCGTTCTCGGCGTTCGAAGGCGCGCTGCTTGGCCTCATCGCCATCGGCTTCTATCGCGGCATCGCGCTCTCGGCGCCGCGGATTTTCCTGATCCTGTTCCTGACCTGGAGTGCGCTGACGCATGTCAGGAGCATCGAGGCATTTGCGTTCCTGGTGCCGCTGGTGCTGGCAAAGCCGCTTGGGCAATTGTCGCCGCGCTCCGCATCGGACTCGGGCAATGACGAAATCTGGCCGGCCCGCTACGTCACCGTAACAGGCGCGCTGATGATCCTGGCAGCCAGCTGGACCTCGACGGCGATCTATATGGGACATCACCGCTTCGCGTTCACGATGTTCCAGACGCCGGTCGCTGCGGTCGACCTGCTCGAGCAGCGCAAGGCGCAGCGGATCTTCAACGCCTACCAGTTCGGCGGCTATCTGATCTCGCGCGACGTCCCGGTCTTCGTCGACGGCCGCGCCGAGCTCTATGGCGAGAAATTCGTGATGGACTTCTTCAAGGCGACGGAAGGCAAGAAGCCCGAACTCCTTCCGCGCCTGCTCGACGAGTACAAGATCGACGCGACGCTGCTCGTTGCCGATGCGCCGGGCCCGCAGATCCTCGACCAGCTCAAGGGCTGGAAGCGGATCTACGCGGACGACATCGCGGTGATCCATGTGCGGGACGACGCGGCAGGCGCGGCCGCCGCGCCTTCGCCCGCGACATCGAAATGAGCGGACGGGCGCTCTTCAATTCCCCGTCTGCAATTCGCCAAAACGCTCCCAGCTCTTGCCGTTGAAGCGCATGAACTGCATCTGATCGACCGGCACGTGATCGGTCGTGCCAGTGTTGATCTTGATGCCGGGTAGCAGCATCGGCAGCTCGAGATCGTGGATCGAGAACGCCTGCTTCAGGATGTTCTCCGTCGACAGATCATCGCCGCAGGCCTTCAGAACCGCCTCCAGCGCCATCGCGCTGTTGTAGGAATTGACATAATTGGTGTCGTGCTGATCGGCTTCGGGCACATACTTTGTCATGAACTCCCGCCAGCCCTTCACACCCGCGTCGTCCCTCCAGGCAGGATCGTCGGGGTCCTTCACATAGGCGGTGGAGAGAATGCCGACGCCGGCCTCGAGCCCCGCCGGCTCCATCACGGTCGACACCCAGACCGCGACATTTGAGAGAAACGTCATCGGCCGCCAGCCGATCTCGAAGGATTTTCGGATCGCTTGCGCCGCGAATTTGGGCGTCGCCGCGATCACGAAGACGTCGGCGCCTGATGCCTTCAGCTTCACGATCTGGGAATCGATGGTCGGATCCTGGACCTCGTAGGTGGCACCGGTGACGACGGCATCGTATTTCTCGCCGAGAACATCCTTCAGGCCTGCGAGGTAGTCGCGGCCATAATCGTCGTTCTGCGAGATCACCGCGAACTTCGCGGTCGGGTTCTTGGCCAGCGCATAGCGCGCATAGAGCCGCGCCTCGTAGCGGAACGGCGCCTGCACACCCATCGTCGCCTGCGGATATTGCGCGATATCGGCGAACTTCGAGGCGCCCGACGCCAGGAAGAGCTGCGGGACGTTCTTGCCCTGGAGATATTTTGCGATCGCCGTGTTGTGCGCCGTCCCGATGGAGGAGAAGATCAGCGCGACCTCGTCGCTCTCGACCAGCCGCCGCGTCTGCTCCACCGTCTTTGGCGGTGCATAGGAATCGTCGAGCGAGATCAGATTGACCTTTCGGCCGTTGATGCCGCCTTTCTCGTTCAGCATCCTGAAATAGCCGACCTCGCCCTTGCCAAGCGCACCGAACGCCGACACCGGCCCGCTATAGGGCATGGTCTGGCCGATCCTGATCTCGGTGGCGGTAACGCCGCGCATCTCGGCGGCGATGGAGGCCCCGGTCAACATCAGGAATGAAACGGCGCCAAGCGCACCCAATGCCGTCGCCAAACGCATCGACCTCCCCCTCCCCTTTGCCTGGTGCGGTCAAGCCGCGCCTTTGTTTGAGGGAACATGCCATGAGAGCCGACGGGACGCCAATCATTACAGCGTCGGGATCGTAGGGTGGGCAAAGCGTCAGCGTGCCCACCACTTCCATGCTGATCCCCGAGAGACGGTAGGCACGGCGCAAGAGCGCCTTTGCCCACGCTACGGAGCTGCGCTGCGTCCGGAGCACACGGCCTGGGTTTCGCGTACAGCTGCACAACATCGTCATTGCGAGCGCAGCGAAACAATCCAGAGTCTTTCCGCAGAGGGATTCTGGATTGCTTCGCGCAGCCTGTCATCGGGCCGCGCTTCGCGCGGACCCGGTGGCTCGCAATGACGACGGGGGCGGAGTTGCCAACAAAAAACGCGGCGTTGCCGCCGCGTTTTTCAATTCGATCTGCCGCTTGCGGTTACGCCTGCGGCTGCGGCTCCAGGCCGGGATCCGGATCGGGCCGCGGGCGCGACTTGCCGGCCGGCGGCACGGCCGAAGCGCGCGGTGTGCTCGGCTCGAGCACGGACTCGCGGTTCGGCTTCTTGCCCTTGAGGAGATCGACGATCTCATCTCCCGTCAGCGTCTCGAACTCGAGCAGGCCCTTGGCCAGCGTCTCGAGGTCGGCATGCTTCTCGGTGAGAATGCGGGTCGCCTCCTTGTAGCCTTCCTCGACGAGGCGCTTGATCTCGGAGTCGATCTTCTGGACCGTCGCTTCGGACGCGTTCTGCGTCCGCGACACCGACATGCCCAGGAACACCTCGTCCTGGTTCTCGCCGTAGGAGACCGTGCCGAGCTCTTCCGACAGGCCCCAGCGCGTCACCATCATGCGGGCGAGGCGCGTGGCCTGCTCGATGTCGGAGGCGGCACCCGAGGTCACCTTCTCGCGGCCGAAGATCAGCTCTTCGGCGACGCGGCCGCCCATCATGATGGCGAGGCGCGAGGTCATCTGCTCCAGCGACATCGACAGCTTGTCGCGTTCGGGGAGCTGCATGACCATGCCGAGTGCGCGGCCGCGCGGAATGATGGTCGCCTTGTGGATCGGATCAGTCGCCGGCACATTGAGGCCGACGATGGCGTGGCCGCCCTCGTGATAGGCCGTCAGCAGCTTCTCTTCCTCGGTCATGACGAGCGACTTGCGCTCGGCGCCCATCATCACCTTGTCCTTGGCTTCCTCGAACTCGGCCTGGGTCACCATCCGCTTGTTGCGGCGGGCCGCGGTCAAGGCAGCCTCGTTCACGAGGTTCATCAGGTCGGCACCGGAGAAGCCGGGCGTGCCGCGCGCGATGGTCTTGAGGTTGATATCCGGCGCCAGCGGCACCTTGCGGACGTGAACCTTCAAAATCTGCTCGCGGCCGACGACATCAGGATTGGGCACCACGACCTGACGGTCGAAGCGGCCGGGACGCAGCAGCGCGGGATCGAGCACGTCGGGACGGTTGGTCGCGGCGATCAGGATCACGCCCTCGTTCGCCTCGAAGCCGTCCATCTCGACCAGCAACTGGTTCAGCGTCTGCTCGCGCTCGTCATTGCCACCGCCGAGGCCGGCGCCACGGTGACGGCCGACGGCGTCGATTTCGTCGATGAAGATGATGCAGGGCGCGTTCTTCTTCGCCTGCTCGAACATGTCGCGCACGCGCGAGGCGCCGACGCCGACGAACATCTCGACGAAGTCGGAGCCGGAAATGGTGAAGAACGGCACGTTGGCTTCGCCCGCGACCGCGCGCGCGATCAGCGTCTTGCCGGTGCCGGGCGGGCCGACCAGCAGCACGCCGCGCGGAATGCGGCCGCCGAGCCGCTGGAATTTGCCGGGGTCACGCAGGAATTCGACGATCTCCTGGAGGTCCTGCTTGGCCTCGTCGACGCCGGCGACGTCCTCGAAGGTGACGCGGCCATGCGCCTCGGTCAGCATCTTGGCCCGCGACTTGCCGAAGCCCATCGCCTTGCCGGCGCCGCCCTGCATCTGGCGCGACAGGAAAATCCACACGCCGATCAGCGCGATGAACGGCAGCCAGGAGACCAGCAGCGAGACGAACCACGGCACGTTGTCGCCCGGCGGCTTCGCCGTGATCTGGACCTTGCTGTCATAGAGGCGCTTCACCAGCGTCGGATCGTTGGGCGCATAGGTCTGGAAGCTCGAGCCGTTGGTGAAGGTCCCGTGAATCTCCGGCCCCTGGATGACGACGTCGCGTACATTGCCCCGATCGACCTCACTCAGGAGTTGCGAGAAAGCGATATCCTGGGAGGAGGCGCGCTGGCCGGGATTCTGGAAGAGCGTGAACAACGCCAATAGCAGCAAGACAATGATGACCCAGAGGGCGAAATTGCGCAGATTGGCGTTCATCGATCTTCCTTCGTGGTCGCGCGGATCGCGGCCCTATTCCTTGGGCAAGCTAGAGAAAATCCCCAAGGAATCCTCTCGGTTAGACGAATACAATTTAGGTGCCGCCCCGGTCGCTGCCAAGGGAACGAGATGGGACTATTTATCCCATCTTAGCCCGATTCCCGCTGAAATAATGGCGGGTCCGGCTGGGTTTTTCCGGGCTGGTTAAGGTGTTCTGAGGGATGGGACCGAGCGCGCCGGTGTCATGATCCGCCCCTGACACGCCGGGCCGGCGCCGGCGCGATCAGGATGCGCCCCCGGGACAGGCTGATGAGGGCCCCCGCGAGCGTCTGCTTGATCTGCGCCCGACTGGTTCCGACGTTGCGCCGGCCCGTGCCCTCGGCGATGCCGCGGTCAAGGACCGCCAAGAGAGCCTCGATCTTGCCCAGTTCCGCCGGCCCCTCGTGCCCAACGGCGTCGATCGCCCGCATCAGGAGCCGCAGGCGCACCTCCTCGGGCAATGCAGCGAAGGCCGAGACCTCGAAGCTTCGCGCAGGCGCATCGGGCAGTGGGCGATCGCGATCCCTCAAAGCGAGGAAGCGCTCGGCGCCGTCGGCCAGCACGTCGATGGCGGCATTGGCTCGGGAGAGCCGCGTGGCGAGCCGGGCCAGGCTGCGCGCGCTGCCGCCCTCGGCGGCAAGCTGCGGCAAAAGCGCCCGCAGCCGTGGGCGCGTGAAGGCGGTGTCGCGGTTGGTCGGATCGTCAGCGAAAGCGATATTGGCGCGCTTCAAGGTTGCGATGAGCTGCGCCTTCGGCACGTCGAGCAGCGGACGCGCCAGCGCGATCCCGTCCCGCTCCGTGATGGGCGCCATCGCGGACAGGCCGGCGATGCCGCTGCCGCGCAACAATCGCATCAGCAAAGTCTCGGCCTGGTCGTCTCGGGTGTGCGCGGTGAGCACATGGGTCGCTCCGGTCGCACGCGCGGCCTGCATCAGCAGGCGATAGCGCGCGTCACGCGCAGCGGCGGGCACACCGGTCTTCGGCTTGGCGCCGGTCCAGCGCATCGTCCGATGCGGCAGATCGAGCGAGCGCGCCAACTGCTTGACGTCGCGGGCCTCGCGCGCCGCTTCCGGTCGAAGGCCATGATCGATGGTGACGGCGATGAGCTGCGGGCCGCGAGTGAGGCTCTTGCGCCAGCGCGCGGCAAGCCACATCAGCGCGAGCGAATCCGGACCGCCTGAAACCGCGAGCACGAGCGCCGGCGCGCGTCTCAGATCGGCGAAGAGCAGCTTCGCCTCGCGCGCCGAAATCGGAGAATTGTCGTCGTCTGACATGACGCTGCCCGCAGGATGGCGCGCCTATTTAGCGCAGGGTCATCCGCATTGTCAGCGCTCAATGAGATAGAGCGGCTAGCACTTCACCCGCTTCTGCTCGCGATCGACGGCAGCCTTGACGCCGGCGGAGGCGCGCGGGAATTTGCGGCCGACCTCGCCGAAGGCCGCGCAGGCGGCTTCCTTCTCCTTCAACGCGGCCAGCGACTGGCCGAGCCGCAGCAGCGAGTCCGGGGCCTTTGCAGACTTCTCATACTTCGTGGTGACGGCGAGGAAGGCCTCCGCGGCATCACGATATTGCTGACGCTGGAAGTAGCTCTCGCCGAGCCAGTATTGGGCGTCGCCGAGCAGGGGATCGCTCGGATATTTCTGCGTGAAGCTCTTCATGGTCTGCTCGGCCAGCGCATAGTCCTTGCGCTGCATGTAGCCGATGCCGAGATCGAACTCGTCGCGCGGCGATTGCGATGGCGGCTGGGTCGCCGGACCGCCGCCCGCGGCCGGCGCCGGATAACCGGGCTGCGCCGCCGGGTAGCCGGGCTGCGCGGCCGCTTGCGGATAGCGGCCGCCGGTGTTGGCGAGATCGAGTGGCTCGCCGGCGCCGCGGCCGCCGGGCGCACCGGCCTGGGTGCTCTGCTGCATCGGCATCTGACCGCCGCCGAGCGCGCGCGGCGCGCCCGGTGCACTCGGATTCTGGTTGGGATCAAACGCATCACCGCGGCGGCGAGTGCCGGGCGCTCCAGGCGCCGGCTGCTCCTGCACGATCGGCGCGGGCGCCGCGACCTGCGGCTCATAGGCTGGCTGCTGCACCGCCTGCTGCTGTTGCCGATAGCCCGGCGCTGCTGGCACTGCCGCGACATTGGGCTGTGCCGGCGCCTGTCCGGGCGCCCCTTGCGCGCCCCCCTCGAGCTGCCGGAGGCGCTCCTCGAGCTGGCGGTTGCGATATTGCAGCTCTTCGTTCTGGCCAGTGAGCTGGCGGAGCTGGTTCTCAAGCCGTTCGATCCGCATCTCCGGGTCGGCATCGTCCGACTGCGCGAAGACGGGCGAGCACAGCGAAAGCAGCGCGGCGATCGCCACAGTGCCGGTAAAAGCCTGGAATCTGGATGACATCTTGCCCTGACGACGAAAGCGACGTGGCGCACGGCGGACAATTCGCCGCGCGAGACATAGGGAGACGGAGTACGCCAAAAATGTGACTGGTACCAAGGGCTTTCTAAGACCTGATCCGAGAAACGAAACCGGCGCCCGAGGGGGCGCCGGCAAATCAGGTTTCCTTGATCAGGTTTCCTTTGGCGGAACAGCGCGTCGTTTTAGGAGCTAGCGTTCAGCACGGTGACGGCACGACGGTTCTGCGACCAGCAGGAGATGTCGTTACAGACGGCGACCGGCCGTTCCTTGCCGTAGGAGATGGTGCGCATGCGGTTCGGGTCGATGCCGCGCGAAGCCAGGAACGAGCGCACCGACTGGGCACGACGCGCGCCAAGCGCGATGTTGTATTCGCGGGTTCCGCGCTCATCCGCATGACCTTCGATGGTGAAGGTGTAGCGCGGATAGCTCTGGAGCCACTGCGCCTGCTTCTCCAGCGTGACGATCGCCTGCGGCGTCAGATCGGTCTGATCGCTCTCGAAGAACACGCGGTCGCCCACGTTCACGACGAAATCCTGCTGGCTGCCCGGCGTCGCGGCGTTGGCCATCGCATCCGAAGCAAGGTTCTTGTTGGCGCAGGCGCCCATCGACAGCCCGACGGCAAGCACCGCGACCAGCTTCAATCCCTGGAGGATACGCATAGGATGTTTCATTCCGGAGCCTCCGCGCTCACGTTAGTCCACTGCTGTCCGGTCTACAGGGGGTTGGTTAAGCGAACGTTCCGTCAACCTTGATGGGACGTTGCCACGGCCGGTCAAATGCCCCCGATCGGCGAAAAGCAACCGCGATGGTTAATGGGTTGTAAATGTGGCGCGACGGTGAAGGCAAGCCGCGTTGGCCGGCAGAAGGCCTGTTTTGCCCGAAATTTGGGCCTGTCGAGCCAAGATGAACAGGAAAAATGTCGGCGGAGCGGCGCGGTTGGCTCACCAACCTGCGGCGAATCAGGCGTGGGCTGCGTCCGCCACCAGCACCCGTCGTTGCGCGGCCTGACGCTCACCGCGGCGCCCGAACAGCATTCGCCGCTCGAAAGCGGTCGAACGCATCACCGGATAGCGTTCAAAGACTCTTTTCCGGAAGGTCGGGAAATCCGCCGCCATGAGTCCGAACGGCTTCGTGAGGCCTGGAACCAGGCGAGGCTCGGCGATGGTCGCGTGCAGGAAAACTCGCCGATAGAAAGCTTGATGCTCGGCACGCACGATCGCGAGGCCGACATCGGCTTTGAAATGCTCGCAGGCCATATAGGCGATGCGCAGCGTCAGATAGGGCAATTCCGGAACCCGCTTCGCCTTGTCGGGATCAGCGACAAAACGCGTCGGATCGATCATGACCTCGCCACGGTCAAGTCTTGGAAGCAGAATGTCGGGAAACACGTCGGTTGAGGTGGACGCGCGCCATTCCGAGGTCAGCACACTGATGCGCACGGAGCTACAGAGCTCGCCCTGGAGATAGACACCGAAGGTCCACGAGTTGGGCAGATCGTCATATCGGTCGGTGACGCGGCTGTCCGGACTCTCCTTGACGGCCCCTTCCCGCAGATATGCGCGATAGCGGAGGTTGTAGATCTCCTCCTTCTCCTCGTGGGTTTCGGCGAGGCGGTAGTCGACCTCGGTCAGGAGATCTGCTCCCGGTCCAACAGCCGAAATGACCGATCGGGCTGAGGACTGCATCCAAACTCCTTACGCACCACCCACCGCGACGCGTGAAAACAACTTCAACGCGCGTGACAATTCATTAACACCTTCTTAACCGCGACGCAAAGCAATCGATCAATTAGGGTTAACCCGTACGACTACGGAGTCCCATGGCAACACACTGACGCTGTTGGAAATTTCGAGAAACGATTACGCGAAGGATCGCGATCCGACAACCTGGAGCCCGTCTTCGCCGCGGCGACCATGAGAGGCGTTGAGGAGCTGACGCATCCGTACCGCAGGGACCGGGCGACTGAATAGATAACCTTGCGCTTCCGTAACGGTGCCGTCGGCGCTGATCAGCTCAAGCTGCTCGTTGGTCTCGATACCCTCGACCACGACCGCCATGCCGAGATCGGCCGACAGCCGCGCCACGCCGCGCAGCAGCGTGAGCGGCCGGTCGGTGTCGATGCCTTCGAGGAAGGAGCGGTCGATCTTCACCTTCTGCATCGGGAAGTTATGCAGGTAGCTGAGGCTCGAATAGCCGGTGCCGAAATCATCGAGCGAGATGCTGACCCCGAGCGCGTGAAGCTGGGACAGGATGTCGTGGGTGAGCTGGGTGTTGCGCAAGAGCGAGGATTCGGTGATCTCTATCTCCAGCCGATGCGCCGGAAGCCCCGAGACTTCCAGCGCGTAACGGATTTCGCTGAGCACGTCGCGCTGGTGGAATTGCTGCGGCGAGAAGTTCACGGCAACGCTAACGCCTTCGGGCCACTTCATGCATTCCATGCAGGCTCGGCGCAGGATCCAGCGGCCGAGATCGACGATCAGGCCCATATCCTCGGCAACCGGGATGATGTCGACCGGAGAGACCGTGCCGCGCACCGGATGATTCCAGCGCAGCAGCGCCTCGCAGGTGGTGATCTTGCCGGTCTTCAGATTGACCAGCGGCTGATAGAACAGCTCGAACTCCTCATTGGCGAGCGCCTTGCGCAGATCGAGCTCGAGTATTCGGCGAGCCTCGACCGTTGCCGCCATCTCGTCACGGAAGAAGCAGAAGGTGCCGCGGCCGTCGGCCTTGGCGCGGTAGAGCGCCATGTCGGCGTTCTTCAAAAGCGTATCGGCGCTGGAGCCTTCGGGCGAAGTCAAGGCGATGCCGACGCTGGCGCCGATCTCGACCAGGTGATTGTCGATGCGATAACGCTCGCTGAGCCGTTCGACGATGCGGCGGGCAAGCGCGGCAGCATCCTCGGGCGAGTTGAGGTTCTGCTGGAACACGACGAACTCGTCGCCGCCGAAGCGGGCCACGAAATCTTCGGGGCGCAGCATCTCGCGCAGGCGGTTCGCCACCGCGCACAGGAGCTGGTCGCCGCAGGGGTGGCCGAGCGTGTCGTTGACCTGCTTGAACTGGTCGAGATCGACGAACAGCAGCGCAGAGAGGCGCTCGGCATCGTGCGAGATCGCGAGCAGCCGCTCGATCTCGTCGCGGAAACTGACGCGGTTCGGCAGCGCCGTCAGCTCGTCATAGCGCGCCAGGTGGCTGATCTTGGCTTCCGCATTGGTGCGCTCGGTGATGTCCTCGAGCAGGAGCACCGTGCCGCCGCCGGCCATCGGCTGGAACGTCCACGACAGCGTGCGGCAGCGCTCCAGATCGGGATCGGTGGTGACGATCTCCTTCATCTGCGCGCCCTTGATCTCGGCGAGGATCATGTCGCCGCTGTCCGCCGAGATCGAGTCGGAGGCCACGCAGGCCGCGATGACGTCGGCGGCGCTGGCGCCGCGAGTGACGAAATTCTCCGGCAGCACCATCAAGTCGCTGAAGCGATGGTTCATCACCGCAAGCCGTCCGTCGGCGCGGAACATGCAAAGGCCGTGCGGCATGTTGTTCAGCGCAGTATCGAACTGACTCGCCAGCGCAGATTCACGGAAACTCGAGGTCAGAGCCTTGACGAAGATCGCATGCAGGCTGAGGTTGATGTTCTTCAGGCCGATGAAGAACAGGACGAGCAGCACGGCGAGCCCAATGTAGTAGAATCCGCCATGCAGCAGCAGGGCGAGCGACATCGGACCGCAGGCAAGTATGACGTGCCATTGGATCACCCGGGGCTGGCCGTAGTTCCGGGCCGCTCCGCCGGCCGTGTAGCCGACAGTGACGGCGACGCAGAGCATGTTCGCAACCGGATCGTCGTTGTTGTAGATGACAACGAAGCACCACAGGCCGAGCACCCCCGCATAGGCGAGCGCGCCGAGCCAGTAGCGTGGCTCCAGATGCCTGGCCTGTTCGAACGTCAAAGCCAGCGTTGGGTCTTCGTACGCTCGCATCTGAAACGCGCGCGCAGTGCCAATGGCAATGATCAGAAACGCGATCGGCCAAAGCAAGACGTCGCCAGTTTTCAGCGCCGTCATGACGGCGGCCACCGCGGTACAGGCCGAGCCGATGAAGATCGCCCAGAAATTCTGCACCATGGAGTTGATGAGAGCGGCGTAGAGTATGGGCTCCAGCTCGTCTCGATCACTCTGCTTCTGGTCGGCCAGTTGCATTGGCTTGTTACGCATCCTGTTTGGAGCGTACTTTTACCCAGCCGAGATGAAGTCTTTCTGAGGGAACATCGTTAAAGCCGCGTTGTTTTGAACCTTCAGCGAACGAATTTTTGCTGAAATATCAAACAACTGGGCAAGCTTTGCCGGGCACAGGGTGAAGGAAAGCTTGCCGCAATCGAAGAAAGCGAAAACTCGGCGCTGTTTTTCGAAAACTTCGCGCCGATGAACGCCGTGGATTTATTGGCCCGCTGTCGAGGACAGCAGCGGCGACCAGGCGGGGTCGGATGCGTAGCCCGGTGTCGGCACGCGCTGCTCGTTGCGCCCCGAAATGTCGACGCTGAACAGCGACGGTCCACCATTCCCGCCGGGATCGCGGAAGAACATCACGACGCGGCCGTTCGGCGCGAACGTCGGGCCTTCATTGTGGAAGCCGGAGGTGAGCAGCCGCTCGCCGGAGCCGTCCGGCTTCATGACGCCGATCGAGAACTGCCCACCGCCTTGCCTGGTGAAGGCGATGTAGTCGCCCTTCGGCGACCAAACCGGCGTCGAATAGCTGGCGTTGGTGTCGTCCTTGGAGAAGGAGATGCGCTGTGCCTGTCCTCCGCCCGCCGCCATCACATAGATCTGCGACCTGCCGCCGCGATCAGACTCGAAGCAGATGCGGGTGCCATCCGGTGAGTACGAAGGAGATGTGTCGATCGCCGGCGTGTCGGTGAGGCGCGTGGTCGAGCGCGAGCGCAGATCCATTACGAACAGGTTGGAATTACCGCCCTGTTGCAGGCTCATGATGACGCGCTGGCCGTCCGGCGAGAACCGCGGTGCGAAGGTCATGCCGGGGAAATTGCCGACGATTTCGCGTTGGCCGGTCTCGATGTTGTAGAGATAGACCTTCGGATCGCCCTGGCCGAACTCCATGTAGGTGATCTCTTGCGAGTTCGGCGAGAAGCGCGGCGTCAGCACGAGGTCCGAGCCCCGCGTCAGATAGCGCACATTGGCGCCGTCCTGGTCCATGATCGCGAGCTTCTTGACGCGACGCTCCTTCGGTCCGCTCTCGTCGACGAAGACGACGCGGCTGTCGAAATAGCCCTTCTCACCGGTGAGCCGCTCATAGATCTGGTCGGAGATGATGTGGGCGATGCGGCGCCAGTATTCCGGCGAGGTGAAATATTGCTGGCCGGTGAGCTGCTGTCCCGAGACGACGTCCCAGAGGCGGAATTCTGCCTTGAGGCGACCGTCCGGCTGGCGCGTCATGCGGCCGGTGACCAGCGCCTGCACGTTGATCTGCTTCCAGCTCTGGAATTGCGGCGCGACGTCGATGTTGGTGATGCGCTCCAGATAAGCGGCCTGGTCGATCGGATTGAACAGCCCCGAGCGCTTCAGGTTGTTGGTGATCACCTGCGTCACCCCGGCACCGACCTCGCCGTCCGAGGGTGAGCCCGCCACGAAATTCGGGATCGCGATCGGAATCGGCTGGAATTCGGTTGGGTCGACCTTGAGGCGCCCCTCCTGTCGCTGTGCAAGGGCGGCCTGGCCGGCCAGCAATGTGGCAGTCGAGCCTGCCGCCATCATGAATCCACGTCGCGTCAGCAATGGCATCTTGTTCATCTGAGTTATTTCTTTTCGCTTACAGCATGTCTTTGAGGCCGAACGTCATCGGAATGTATTTCCAGGTGTCGTATTGCGACTTGGGCAGGAACGCATAGGCCTGACACTCCTCGACCGCGCGCTTCGCGCTCTCGGCCATCGCCGTGCCGACCGAGCGCGACGGCCCGCGCACGGCGACGATCACGGGCGAGGAGGCAACCGTTCCATCGGGCCGCATCTGGATGTCGATGTCGACCTCGAACTGATCGGCATCCTGGCCATTATAGGGGAATCTGAAGCAGCGCCTGACGGC
Organism: Bradyrhizobium sp. UFLA05-108; assembly: GCF_059803455.1. NCBI lineage: Bacteria > Pseudomonadati > Pseudomonadota > Alphaproteobacteria > Hyphomicrobiales > Nitrobacteraceae > Bradyrhizobium > Bradyrhizobium sp. UFLA05-108. The sequence continues at coordinate 89,263 of NZ_JBANAZ010000007.1, forward strand.
AGCGACGAACGCGCCCTTCCAGGTCGCGACGATCGCAGTGTCCTTGCCGTTCTGCGTTCCCAGCGCACTGGTCGCATTCGGCGTCGCGCCGGTCATCTCGTGCCGCGTCGGATCGCGCTTGTCCTCGAGCTTGGCCATGATGTCCATCGGATTGAACGGCCGGTCCTTCGGCTTCGGCGGCTGCGGCTTGGCAGCTTCCTGCTTCGGCGGCGGAGGCTTCTTCTCCTTCTCCGGCTTGTTCAGGGCTTCGGCGATCGGATCGACCTTTTCCTCGGGCTTCTTGTCGGCCGGCTTGCTCTCTTCCTTGGTCTTGCTTTCCTGAACCGGCTTCGGTGGATCAGGCTTTTTCTCGACGGGCTTCTCCACCGGCTTCGGCGGCGGCGGAGTCGTGTTGGTCTGAATCAGCTCTTTCTTGGTGGTGATCTTGCCCTGGGACTCCTCGGGCGGCGTCACTTCGGGAGCGACCTTGTCAACCTTTGGCTTTTGCTTGTCCTTTTCGGCGGTCTGCACGCCGGCGGTTGCCTTGGCCGGCTGATCCAATGAAATATCGACCGGAATGACGGATTCTTCCGGAATTTCGAGCGCGCGCGAGCTAAAGGAGATCAACCCCCAGCCGATCACGAGGACGTGGAGGACAATCGACGCAACAACAGTCTTGTCGACTTTGACCTTCATCCCTGCTCCGGGATAATCACGATATTGGCCTTGAAGCCGGCGGCGCGCACCTGCCCTAACAGCTTCATCATGTCGGTGTAGCAGACGTCCTTGTCGCCACGCAGATAGACGACCCGGTCGGCGTCGGACCGCGTGTCCTTGATCGCCTCGATCTTGGACTGAAGATCAGTAGCCGAGATCGGGCTGTCGCCGAGATACAATTCCACGTTCGAATTGCAGCCGCCGGTCGTCCGCTTCACTGACAGCGTCAATGGCGGCGCGTTCGAGGAGATCGACTTGCCGCCGTTGGCGACCGGCAGATCGATGTCGATGTTCGATGTCATCAGCGGCGCTGCGACCATGAAGATGATGAGCAGCACCAGCATCACGTCGACCATCGGCGTGACGTTGATTTCGGCCATGACCGATTTGCGCCGGCTGCGGCGGCCGCCGCCACCGGACGAACTGGCTACGTTCATCGCCATGATCTAAAGCCCACGATCGTCGTCTCTATAGCGTCCATCACCCACGCTCGTCGATCTGACGGGACAGGATGGCTGAAAACTCATCCGCAAAACCCTCGAGCCGCTGGGCCTGCCGGTTCACCTCGGAGGTGAACTTATTGTAGAAAATAGTGGCAGGAATGGCGGCGATAAGGCCGATTGCGGTCGCAAACAGCGCCTCCGCGATGCCGGGGGCCACCACCGCCAAAGAGGTATTTTTCGAGGCCGCGATCGACTGGAAGCTCGACATGATGCCCCAGACGGTACCGAACAGGCCGACGAAGGGGCCGGCTGAGCCGACGGTCGCGAGCACCAGCAGACGCCGCTCCAGCCGCTCGATCTCGCGCGCGATCGACACGTTCATCACCTTCTCGATCCGCATCTGCAGCCCGGCGACAGAACGCGCGTGGCTCTCGAAGGAGCGCTTCCACTCACGCATCGCGGCGACGAAGCAGGCCGCCATCGAATGGGTCGGCTTGGCCGACAGTGTGCGATAGAGCTCCTCGATCGACTCGCCGGACCAGAATGCCTGCTCGAAACGGTCCATCGAGCGGCGGGTGCGGGCATAGAGGAAGATCTTGTCGATCGCGATCGCCCACACCCAGACCGAGCAGGACAACAGTCCGAGCATCACCGCCTTCACGATCCAGTGAGCCTGCCAGAACAGCGCGATCAGCGACACGTCGGCGGAAGCAGCAACCGGCAGGGCTGACTGAGCGACGTCGGCCGGATTCATAAGCGGTATCCTCTCAAGGCGATCGTTCCATGTCCTCGGCGCGCAAAATCGCTGCCGGTTCCCCAAAGCCGCGCGGGTCGCGCGCACCTGCCAAGCCTGCGCAAAGCCTTATCTTTTTGGATTGCAGCGGCCCGTCCGAAGCCGGCCGTCTGCTTTCCTTGCCAAGATGTCAAAACTAAGGGCCTCGACTAAGCCTTTGGGCGCGACTTGCCGACCTTACCAGACGCCGACGATAGTTAATGCGGGGTTAGCGCGGGCGCATTTGGCTGCCGGAATGGTAGGCTGGGCAGAGGTTTGGCCGGGATGGATGCGGCAATTCGCCCGGCGAGAGCCGTCGTCTAGAGGGAGCGCAGTCAGGCCAGGGCAGGGTCGGTTCCCTCCCGCTTTGCGGGCGAGGGCCAGGGAGGGGAGGACTCCCTCCCGAAATCTTCGCAATGACGGAGCCACCTTTTCCTGGGCTACCCCCCTGCCCCACCCTCCCAGCAAGGGGCGAGGGAGCGCGGCTTGCCCTGTGGCTACGCCAAGTCGTCACCTTCCATTTCACAATGGGCACGAGCTGATAGGGTGCGCTCACTGATAACAATATGCGCCGGGATCACCGGCCCTCCCAAGGAGCGTTCCCTTGCAAAATCCAACAACAAGCATGCGGTGCATGGTCGCCGCGATCATCTCAGTCAGCCTCACAACGTTCTGCCCCGCACGTGCAGCGTCGGTCGCCCCGGTCGCAGCGGAAAACGGCATGGTGGTATCCGCGCAGCATCTGGCGACACAGGTGGGCGTGGACGTGCTCAAGCGCGGCGGCAATGCCGTCGATGCGGCGGTCGCGGTCGGCTACGCATTGGCGGTGGTCTATCCGGCAGCCGGCAATCTCGGTGGCGGCGGCTTCATGACGATCGAGCTCGCCGACGGCCGCAAGACCTTCCTCGATTTCCGCGAGACGGCCCCGAAGGGCGCGACCGCCAACATGTATCTCGACAAGGATGGCAACGTCATCAAGGGCATTTCGACCAAGGGGCACCTGGCGGTGGGTGTGCCGGGATCTGTCTCGGGCATGGAGTATGCGCGCGAAAAGTACGGCACCATGAAGCGCGCCGACCTGCTCGCTCCCGCGATCCAGCTCGCCGAACAGGGCTTTGCGCTGGACCAGGGCGACATCGATTTGTTGCATACCGCCACCACGGATTTTCAGAACGATCCCGCGTCCGCCGCCATCTTCCTCAACAACGGTCAGCCGTTCCAGGTGGGCGAAAAGCTGGTGCAGTCGGAACTCGCCAAGACCCTGCGCGAGATCAGCAGCAAAGGCACCGACGGCTTCTACAAGGGCTGGGTCGGCAGCGCCATCGTGGCATCGAGCCAGGCCGGCAAGGGCCTGCTGACGCAGGACGACCTTGACGGCTACAAGACGCGCGAGCTCGCGCCCGTCGAGTGCGACTATCGCGGCTACCACGTGATCTCCGCACCGCCACCGAGCTCGGGCGGCGTCGTCATCTGCGAGATCCTGAATATCCTGGAGGGCTATCCGCTGAGAGAGCTGGGCTACCACTCCGCGCAGGCCGTGCACGTCCAGATCGAAGCCATGCGCCACGCCTACGTGGACCGCAACAGCTACCTCGGCGACCCGGACTTCGTGAAGAATCCGCTCGACCGCCTGCTCGACAAGAATTACGCGACCAAGATCCGCGCCGTGATCGATCCGAACAAGGCTGGCGTCTCCAAGGACATCAAGCCGGGCATAGAGCCGCATGAGGGAAGCAACACCACGCACTATTCGATCGCAGACAAGGACGGCAACGCGGTTTCGGTGACGTACACGCTGAACGACTGGTTCGGTGCCAACGTGACGGCGGCCAAGACCGGCGTGCTGCTGAACGATGAAATGGACGACTTCACCGCCAAGGTCGGGGTGCCGAACCTGTACGGCCTGGTGCAGGGCGAGGCCAATGCCATCGCTCCCGGCAAGCGGCCGCTGTCCTCGATGAGCCCCACCATCGTCACCAAGGACGGCAAGACGGTCATGGTGGTGGGCACGCCCGGCGGCAGCCGCATCATCACGGCTGTGTTGCAGACCATGATCAACGCGATCGATTATGACATGAACGCGCAAGAAGCCGTCGACATGCCGCGCATCCACCAGCAATGGCTGCCCGACCTCACCAACGTCGAGGACTATGCGCTGTCGCCGGACACCCGCAAGATTCTGGAAGGCATGGGCCACAAGTTCGGGCCGCCACAGCCGGCCAACCATCTGGCGGTCATCATCGTCGGCGCGCCGTCGCTGAACGGCAAGCCGGTCGGCAACAACCGCTACTATGGCGCCAACGATCCCCGCCGCAACTCGGGGCTGGCCGCCGGGTATTGAGAGGCTTGTCGATGCGCAGGGTGGGCAAAGCGACTTGTCCGCCGCAGCTCGAAGAGCGAAGGCGCAAGCGTGCCCACCACTTCTGTCGCAATCGCGAGAGATGGTGGGCACGGCGCTGACGCGCCTTGCCCACCATGCCAGGGCGTCGTTCGGCGGAGAGCGGCAAGCTGCGAACCTCGCTATGCAGTTTGTGCCACGACCGAGGGTTTGTTTCACCGGTCGATCGGCAACAGGCTCTATTGTCTTTGCCTGCAAGCCGCCTGACGATGCGGGGGTGGGCCGCTCGTCAGACGACTGCAGTGGCTGGCGAACTGCCCGACGACCACGTACGGGAGATCCGCATGGAACAGATTCTGATCAACCTCGTCTCAGGCGCGCTTGGTGGAATTGGCGCGGGCAAGTCTTCGCCGACATTTGATCTCGGAATGGCCGGAAACGTCATTTCAGGTCTGGTCGGCGGCGGAGTGCTCGGCCAGGTCATTACGTTGCTGCTTCCGTCCATCATGGCCGCAGCCGAATCTGGAAACTTGAGCGTTGGCGGCATCGTGTCACAAGTCGTCGCCGGTGGCGCCGGCGGGGCGATTCTCACCGCGATCATCGGCGCCATCAAGAACAAGGCGGCCGCCTGATCGGTGAGACGAGGGACAAGACTTCACCACTTCTCCTTCGACGTCCGCACGTCGAGCTCGAACGACCAGGCCCGTTCAGACTGCCGGTAGAGGAAGGCGAACGCATCGACGATGCCTTCGATGCTGATCAGGCTGTCCTGCCGGCTTGCAGCATCGGGGAAACGGTTCATGATCTTGTCGCCGGCGATCGCGCCGTCGACGATGACGTGGCCGACATGGATGCCGTCGGGCGCATATTCCTTGGCCATGGCCTGGGCGAGCGTGCGCAGGCCCGCCTTTGCGGAGTTGAACGCGCCAAAGCCCGGGCGCCCGCGCAGCGAGGCGCTGGCGCCGGTGAAGAGCAGCGTGCCGGTCTTCTTCGGCGCCATGCGGCGCACCGCCTCGCGGCCGAACAGGAAGCCGCCGAAGCAGACGACGCGCCAGGCGTTTTCGAAATAGTCGGCTTCCATCTCGATGATCTTGCCGGGCGTGTTGTTGCCAGCGTTGTAGATCGCGAGATCGAGCTCGCTGCCAGCGATATCGAACAATGCGGCGACGTCGCCCTCCTTGGTGGCATCGGCGACGAAAGGAATGGCCTCTCCTCCGGCGGCGACGATATCGCGCGCAACCGACTCCAGAGTGCTCGGCGTGCGTCCCGCCACGATCACCTTGAGCCCGTCGTTTGCAAAACGCTTGCAGAGCTGGGCACCCAACCCTCGGTCCGGGCCCACACCGATCACGATCGCCGTCTTCATGGTGTTCTCCCAAGATTGGAAAGGCGCGCCGGCGTTCAGTTGCCCTCTGCGTTCAGCACGTCACCAAACTGCTCCCAGGAACTTCCGGTCCAACGCTGCAGCTGCAATTGCGTATAGGCCATACTGTTGTCAGGCCCCGTGTTGATTGTCACCCCCGGAATGAGCGTTGGCAGGGAAAGGCCGCGGATGTTCCGCGCCTGCCTGAGGATGTTGTCGCGCGAAAGATCGTCGCCGCACTGCCTCAACACCTGCTCCAGGATCTGCCCCTGCTGGGTCCCGAACAGATAATTGGCGTCGCCGATATCAGCGCCCGGCAGGTATTTTGCGAAATGCGCGCGGTACCAAGTCATGCCGGGGTCATCTGCCCATCTCTTGTCGCCGGGGTCCTTGAGCATGGTCGCGGCGATGATGCCCACGGCCTTCTCCTGTCCCGCCGGCACGATGGTCGAAGAGACCGAGGTCGACACCAGGTTGATCAGGAACAAGGGCTTCCAGCCGATCTCGTCGGCCTTCTTGATGGCCTGCGCCGCGAACTTCGGCGTGCCCGCGAACAGGAACGCCTCGGCGCCAGAGGATTTCAGCGACACCATGTGGGACTCGATGGTCGGCTCGCTCACCTCATAAGAGGACGCGATGACTTTCTTGTCGAAGCCGTCCTTCAGATAATCTTTGAAGGCGCTGATGAAGTCCCGGCCGAGATCGTCGTTCTGATAGAGGATCGCGATCTTGGCATTCGGCTTGGTCTGCGTGATGTAGCGCGCATAGATGCGCCCTTCCGTGGTGTAGCTCGGCAACCCCGTGGTGGTCATGGGGAATTCGGAGAAATTCGTGAACTTGGTCGCGCCGCTCACGACGAAGAGATGAGGTACCCTCTTCGCGTTGACATATTTGATGGTCGCGCCGATTCCGGGCGTGCCGAGCGGGCTGAACAGGAACGCCACCTCGTCGCTTTCGACGAGCTTCCTGGTCTGCTCCACCGTCTTCGGCGGACTATAGGCGTCGTCATAGGTGATCAGATTGATCTTCCGACCATTGACGCCGCCGCGATCGTTGATCGAATTGACGTAGGCGATCAGACCCTTGCCGGTGTTGCTCAAGGGAGAAGCCGGACCGCTGAACGGAAACGTCGCGCCGATCCTGATCTCGGTTTCGCTGACTCCGGGCGTTTCGCACAACACGGCGCCGGTGGTCGCGGCAAACAGAACGGCAGTGGCTAAAAGTCTCTTGAACATCGAAAGCTCCTCTTCCCCGTGAGATCATGCACGCGCTGCACGCCGCTCAACCCGTCGTCGCCAGATCGTTCGTCCTCGTGCCCGCAATCGCGAGCTCGCGAAGCCTGTGCTTGAGGATTTTTCCGGTCGAGGCCGCCGGCAGCGCATCGAGCACGATCAGCTCGGTCGGCCGCTTGTAGGGCGTAAGCTCGCCCGCAGCGTAAGCCTTCAGCGCCTCCGCATCGACGCTTGCTCCGGGCAACAGCTGGACGAAGGCGACGACCTCCTCGTTGCCGTCCACGGGACGCCCGACCACGGCCGACTGCACGATCTCTTGATGCGCATTCAGGACCGCCTCGATCTCCGCCGGATAGACGTTGAAGCCGGAACGGATGATCATCTCCTTGGTGCGTCCGACGATGTAGAGCTGCCCCCGCTCGTTCACCCGGCCGAGATCGCCGGTATTGAACCAGCCGTCGCGATCGATCGCGGCCGCCGTCAGATCGGGCGCGCGATAGTAGCCGAGCATGATATTGGCGCCACGTACATGCAGCTCGCCGACTTCGCCGATGCCGACCTGGCGCCCGTCGCGAGCGACGATCCTGTGCTCGACCCCGGGCAGGAACGGTCCCACGCTCTCGTCTGCCGCGGGATCCTCCTCGCGCACGGCGGCAAGGCCCGGCGAGCATTCGGTGATGCCGTAGCCGTTGAGTAGTGGAATGCCGAACTCGGCCTCCATGCGGCGCTTGAGGTCTAGGTCGAGCGGCGCGCCGGCCACGCCCATCAGGCGGAGCTTTTCGCACTTGAGCTTCGCGATGCCGTTGACGGTCTTGTATTCGAGCAGGCGTTGATAGGTTGCAGGCACACCGAACAGCGTGGTGATCCCTTCCTCCGCGAGCGCGCGCGCGAGCGCCACAGGATCCGCCTTTGACACGACATGCAACGCGGCGCCGTGCATCAGTGTCGAGATCAAGAGGATCGAATAGCCGACGATGTGCGACATCGGCAGCACACCATAGATGCGATCGCCGGGCGCGGTCCGGCGGAGATTGCCCGATACCCTTGCCGCGACGAGCAGATTGCGATGGCTGAGCATCACGCCCTTCGGCGCCCCCGTCGTCCCGGACGTGTACATCAGCGTGGCAACCTGCCGGTCGCTGCCCGCTTCGACCGGCTCGGCCTGCGCCGCATCATTCAGCGCGCCGACGCCGATGCTGCCGAACGGGCCGACGGCGCGCAAGCTTGCGCAAATGCGGTTCGCGTGCTCGGCGGCCTCCTTCGACAGCGCCGCATTGAACAGCACGCGGCGCGCGCCGCTGTGGGTAGCGATGAGATCGAGCTCGCGAGCAGAGAGACGCGGATTGACGGGAATCGCCCAGGCATCGATTTGACTTGCCGCAAACAGCATGGCCCCGAGCGCAACGCTGTTCTCGCTCACCACCATGACCCGATCGCCGGGCCTGATCGCGAGATCGGCGAAATCTTTCGCGGCCGCAGTGACGGCATCGGAAAATTGCCGGTAGGTCCAGACGCGTCCGGCTTCGATAAAGGCGGGCAGATCGGGCGAGGTCCGGGCGAAGGGGGCATAGACCTCATGAACCCTGCACGGCAGCCGCGCGATGAGATCGACCATGTCGACGTCGTTGACGCTGGTCATACAGTCCTCCCTGGTGGACAGGCGCCGGCCCTTGCCGGGCTCTATGCGCGTGCAGTCGAACGAAGCGAATCAGGACGAGGCGACGAGCCGCCTCGTGTCGGAGAGTTGTGTCAGGATTTCCTCTTCGACGTCGCGGAGCTGGTCCTTGCCGAAGAACATCTCGTCATTGACGAAAAAGGTCGGCGAGCCGAACGCGCCGCGGGTAACCGCGTTCTGCGTCAGCTCCATCAGGCGGTTCTTGACCGTCTGGTCCTGCGATTTCGCTGCGATGAGGGCAACATCGATCCCGGAGGCGGTCAGCGCCTGACGCATCACCTCGGGGTCGTCCATCTTCTTGGGCTCCTCCCACATATGGTGATTGACCGCGCGGAAATACGCCGCGAACAGCCCCAGCTCCTGTGCCGCGACGGCACCGCGCATCAGTTGCAGCGTATTGACAGGGAAGAACGGATTGGGGCGGAAGGTCGTGATGCCGTGCCGGCGCAGGAAACGCGCCGTCTCGACCTCCATGTATTCACGCTTGTTTCTGATGCCCTTCAGGGAATCGGCCGGCGAGGAATTGCCGGTGAGCTTGAAGATGCCGCCGAGCAGCACCGGTACGTAGTCGAACGTCACGCCGGTGCGGGCCTCGATCTCAGGAATAACGCGGTCGGCGAGATAGGCGTTCGGGCTGCCGAAATCGAACAGGAACTGCACCCGCACCGCTGGCGCGCTCGACATGTTTTGCATCCTCCCGCCGATTGACTCGCAGGGCCGCAAAGGGCCCATCTTCGGCGGCACCATATAGTTCTAAAACAGAACTGTCAAACATCTCGCGCCATCCAGGCTGGCGGAAGGGTAAGCATTGTCCTTCGGGTTATTTCATTCCATTTTGGAATTTTGTATTGTTGCAGTACGAACGCGTTGGAAAATGCGGCCTTTTCGGAGTTAGACGAATGCGATGGGATTTGCTTGAGCAGGAGCAGTGCTCGGTCGCCAGGACGGTGGCCGTGATCGGCGATCGTTGGAGCCTGCTGATCCTGCGCGACTGCTTTCTGCGCGTGCGCCGGTTCGAGGAGTTTCAGTCGCGGCTCGGGGTGACCCGGCACGTCCTCGCCGATCGCCTGAAGAAGCTCGTCCGGTTCGGCGTGCTCAGGCGCTCGCCCTATCAGGAGAATCCGACACGTTATGAATACATCCTCACCCAGAAAGGGCTGGATCTCTATCCCGTGGTGATGGCGATCGTGCATTGGGGCGACACTCACATGGTGGATGAGCGCGGCCGCCCCCTGCTTCACGAACACAAGCGTTGTGGCAAGATGTTCGATCCGGTGCTGGTCTGCTCCGAATGCGGCGAGCCGATCATCGCAAAAGAGGTCCACGTGCACGCAGGCCCCGGCGCAGCCGAAGGCGCGGCCGAGGAGATCGCAACGCGCGAGGCTGCATTGACTGCCCGCGCGAAATAGCGGCACGCCCAAACCGCGCGACGCACCGCTTGAGTCAGGATTTACGCGCCCGGGAGGGCACGGTAGCGTCACCGCTGCCCAGTTCGCCACCGTCAGCCAAGCCCAGCAGCTTCATGACGATCTTTCGGCGCTCCATATCCGTGAAGGGCGAGACGCCGGCCAGCTCCATGTACCAAAGCCCTTCCACCGCGAGGTGCACGATCGCCGCGCGGTCGAAGTCGATGCCCGCGCTGATCTCGCGGAAACGCTCCGCGTAGTAGGCTTTACCGGCTCGGTTATTCCATAGCCCGGACATGCGCAGCCGCGCACTGGCCTTGTCCGCCTTTGAGCGGTTGTGCATCGAGGCGATCGCATAGCCCTTGAGCTCGCGCGATGGCGTGTCCGGCAAGCTCTCGGTCGTCCTCTGGCGAGCTTCGGCATAGCGCTCGACGAGCCGCTCGGCGAGCGCATCGATCAGGGCTTCCTTGCTGAGGAAGTGGTAGAGCAGACCGCCTTTGCTGACGCCGGTGCGCGCCGCGAGCGCTTCGTAGGTCAACGCCGCCACGCCCTCCTCGGCAATCAGATCGAGGGCAGCATCGAGCAGCATCGGCCGCGCGCTTGGACGGCCAACACTGCGCTCGGTGGCCGACTTCGACTTGGCTGGCTTCTTGCTCATACGGCGACTATTTTCAGAAGCATCTCTGGCTGTCAAGCTTAATTACTGCACCGTATGGACGGTTTCTATAGCGAATAAGAGGAATCCCGATTCTGCTTGGATTTACCATTTGACAGGGTCGTTCACTGGAATATTTATTTACAGTACAGACGGTATAGTATTTGGCGCATTGTGCGCAGGACGAGACGCAAAAGAATGACCAGACACATTCCTCGCAACGACGAACGTCCGCTCGACGATACCGAAAAGGGAATCCCCGGCCACGTTGGCGTCATCCCCATCGATGCTTTGCGTATGCAGGGGTGGAACCTGCTGAAGGAAGACTTGCCGCTGCCGGTCGCCGTGCTGAAGGAGGACGCCGTGTGGCACAACGTCCGCTGGATGCAGCGCTTCATTGCGCAGAGCGGCGTGGCGATCGCGCCGCATGGCAAGACGACGATGAGCCCAGCACTCTTCGATCTGCAACTCGCGGCGGGCGCCTGGGGCATCACGGTTGCCACCGTGCATCAGCTTCAGGTGGCGCGCCGGTTCGGCTATTCCCGTATCGTGATGGCGAACCAGCTCGTCGGTCGTCGCAATATCGACTACGTATTGGAAGAACTGAAGCGCTCCCCCGGTTTCGAATTCTGCTGCCTCGCCGATTCGATCGCCAATGTTGAGCGCCTCGCAGATGCGGCGCGCCGCATCAACGCAGACCGGCCGCTGCGTCTCCTGGTCGAGATCGGCTATCGCGGCGGCCGCACCGGCTGCCGCGATCTCGAGTCCGCACTCGCAGTTGCGCGCGCGATCGCGGCAGGCTCACCCGTTCTTGCCTTGGCGGGGATTGAAGGTTTCGAGGGTCTTATGCACGGCGGCACTCCGGCAGAGAGCACTGTCCTGGTTGACGGTTTCCTCGAGCGGATGGCGTCCCTCGCCAGGGCTTGCGCAAAGGAGAGACTGTTTGCGCCAGGCGAGGTGCTGCTGAGCGCGGGCGGTTCGATCTACTATGATCTCGTCGCGGCAAAGCTGCGATCCATCGAGATCGGCCAGCCAACCAAGGTGGTGCTGCGGAGCGGCTGCTACATCACGCATGACGACATCCTGTACAGGCGCGCGTTCGAAGCCCTGCGTCTCCGGGACCCCGAACTGGCAGCCATGGGCGGCGGACTGCGACCGGCGCTGGAGATCTGGGCCTATGTCCAGTCGCGGCCCGAGCCCGAAAAGGCGATTCTCGGCTTCGGCAAGCGCGACGCGTCCTATGACGATCCGCCGCTGGCGCTGAAATGGTTCCGTCCGGGCAACACGATGACGGCTCCGGCAACGATCCCGCCCGGCCACCGCGTGACCCATCTGAATGACCAGCACTGCCATTTCGCCATTCCGCCTGACTCTCCTCTGGCCGTCGGCGACATGGTTGCGTTCGGCATTTCTCATCCCTGCCTGACCTTCGACAAGTGGCGCGTCATGCAGATGGTCGACGACGCGTACAACTGCATCTCGGCCATCAGGACCTATTTCTAGTCGCCGACCCGGCGGCGCCGGCGCTGAGACTATGCTTCTTCTCCTCCCACGTTCGAAAGGACACGCGACCATGTCGGCCTCTCACCCCGCAACCAAACCCACTGCCTCCGGCGGCTACTCCTACATTCCCTTCGAGTTTCAATACTCGTCCGGCGTCGCGGCGCTTCCCGGCTTCCGGCTGGAGCGGGCACGCTTCAACCGGCTGGTGCCAATGGCCGAAGGCTTCGCGCGGATCAAGGCGCATCTCGGCTCGCTTGGACGGCCGCTCACCGCATTTGCCGCATGTGAATTGCGCTCGACGCTGCCTTTCACCGCGGACGGCTTTCGCGAGTTCAATCTGGGCTATGCCCAGGTGTTGCGAGAGTGGGGCATCATGAAGGGCGAGGATAATCCGGTTGCACGAAGCAATGTATGTCCCGAACTCGATCCGCCGACGGAGTCCGGATTCTACGCCTTCACCTACACCGTTCCGGACACGTCCGCGGCTCCAACATTCCTGATCTCGGGCGGCGCCGAGACACGCAGCGCCACGGTGCCACAGGATCGGATCGTCGCTTTTGGAGACACCTCGCCCGCCGGATTGCGCGCAAAGGCCCAGCAGACCCTCGGCGAGATGGAGAAGCGACTGGCGGCCTTCGGGTTTGGCTGGGCCGATACCACCGCCGTCCAGGTCTATACCGTTTTCGATCTGCACCCCTTCTTTCTGGATGAGATCACAGCGCGCGGCGCCGCTTGCAGCGGCTTGACCTGGTATCCCTGCCGGCCGCCCGTTCAGAAGATCGACTTTGAAATGGACTGCCGCGGTCTCACGCGCGAGATCGTTCTGTCGGCATAAGATTCAGCCGGAGCCGAGACTGCCCGCCGCTCCGCGACATCTCAAAACATCCACAGAAGCGCGGCGGACCACCGCCGCGCGTCGCGATTGAAGTTGACGATCAGGCGGCCGGCCGCGCACTCGTCGGCGACGCATAAATATAGTAGTGCACGTAGCGATCCCGGCACTTCTCCTGTAGCTCCGCCTCGGACAGGTCCTCCGCGAACCGCGCCGGACTCATGAGGGACAGATCGTAGGTCGTACGACCGTTGACGATGAGCTCCACCAGTTGCTCACTCAAAGCCGGCGCGGTTGACAACCCCCCGACGTTGCAGCCGCCAATTACATAAAGATTTCTGACACCGGGCGCCTGTCCGATGATGTGGTGGCCGTCCATGGTCATCGTCGGCAATCCCCCACGGTGCTCACGCAGCGAAAGCTCCGTCTGGAAGATGGGAAACTGATCCTTGACGAGACCCGCAAGTCGCTTCAGCACGGCCAGATCGAGCTCGAGATTTTCGATCCGGAACGAGCCCGGCAGTTTGGAGAGATCGACCGGCATGGGATCGCTCTCGTATCCTCCGAACATCAGCCCGCCGCGATCCGGCCGCACATACACATTGGCATCGATGATGCGCGTAATCGGCTGCTGATTGCTCACCCCCGGCAGCGGATTGGTGATCATCAACTGGTGGCGCATGGCAACGGCTGGGACCTTGGTGCCAGCCAGGGAGGCGACGAAACGAAGCCATCCGCCGGCGGCATCCACAATGACGGGCGCAGAGAATTCACCGCGATCGGTGACGACCCGCGTGACAGCGCCGTGTTCGACAACCAGCTCGGAGACCTTCGTATGAGGCACCATCGTAGCCCCCAGCCGCACCGCGCCCTTCGCGTAGGCGCGCGGGACCTGCACCGGCTCCAGGAAGACGTCCCGCCGCATCAGCGTCGAACCGACGATTCCCTTGTTCTGCAGAAAGGGGTTGCGTTCGCACGCCTCCTCGGCCGTAATCATGTCGACTTCGAGCCCGAGCTTCTTCGCAGCGGCGACCCGCTCCGCCAACAGCTTGAGATGTTCCGGTCGACGTGCAACCGACATGCTGCCGGGCTGGAAGAATTCGATCGGCTCGCCCGTATCCTCGGCCAGGCGCTCGATCTTCTCGACCGCACGAACCGCAAGCCTGGTCATGACCTCGGTCGAGCGGACCTGACCGCTCAGCCCGGCGGCGCGCGCCGAGGTCTGCGAGGCGATCTCGGCCTGATCCAGCACCGCAACATCGCGTCCTGCCTTGGCGAGATGGAAAGCTGTGCTCGAGCCCAGCGCGCCCGAACCAATGACGATTGCATCAAACTTGTCCATAACCGGCTTTCCTTTCTTCCGATGATTGCGGGCTCAGGCGTGCTTCCATCAACTTGGCGAGATAGGACAGCGGCAACGCCATGATCAGGTACATGAGACCGACCGCGATATAGATCTGCAGCGGCATGAAGTATTCGCTGGTGAGATCCCGTGCCTGCAGCATCATCTCCGGTGCCGCAATAAGTGACGCAACCGACGTATCCTTGAGCAGCGCGATACCGTAGTTGCCCATCGGCGGCAGGACGATGCGAAGAGCCTGCGGCAACACGACGTAGCGAAGGACCTGAATGTTGCGCATGCCCAGCATCTGCGCGGCCTCGCGCTGCCCCTTGTCGATCGCCTGGATGCCGGACCGATAGACTTCGGCAACGTAGGCAGCACCGTTCAAGCCAAGGCCGAGCACGGCCGCATTGAACGAATTGAGCGTGATTCCGATCGAGGGCAGTCCGAAATAGATGACAAACAGCAGCGTCAACGACGGCATGCCGCGGACGATCTCTACGTAGCCATATGCAATCGCCCGCAGCCAGGCCCGCGAGGACAACCGGGCCAGCGCCAGCGGCAACGCGAGCACAGCGGCGAGGATGAAGGCCAGCGACATGAGTCGCAGCGTCCAGACGGCGCCGCGCAGGAGCTGGGGCAGCCATTCCAGAAACAGCGAAAAGAAGCCGATCATGTCAGCCTCCCGCGGCGGAGCCGGTTTTCGAGCCACTGGGCGAGCCGCGACAGCGGAAAGCTCATCGCGATGTAGATGACCGCGACCAGGATGTAGATCGGTCCGCTGAGATAGCTCTTCGTAACGAGGTTGCGGGCGTAGAAACTGAGTTCGGGCGCGGCAACGGCCGATGCGAGCGAAGTCTCCTTGAGTAGACCCACGGCAAAATTCGCCAGCGGCGGCAGGACCACCCGCATCGCCTGCGGCAAGATCACGTAACGAAGCGCCTTTGGGCGCGTCATGCCGATCATGAAAGCCGCCTCGAGCTGACCTGCATGGACCGACTGCAGGCCCGCACGGAAAACTTCCGTCAGATAAGCGCCGCCGTTCAAGCCGAAGCCGAGTACCGCCACGGGAATCGGATCCAGTTTCACACCGACCTGCGCCAGGCCGAAATACAACACGAACAGCTGGGTGAGGATCGGGACGCCGCGGAATATCTCGACGTAGGTCCTGATGCCCAGTTTGGCGAGGCGTGACGGAAACGTCTGGAGCAACCCCAAAACGAGTCCAATCAGAACCGCAACGATGAAGGCGCCGACCGTGATCTTGACGGTTGTTACCGCCCCCGAAAGCAAGACCGCCGTGAATTCAGGCAGCAACGGCAGTGCACGCGACCACTCGTTCACGACGCGAGCCCCGTTGGGGAAGCGCTACGTCGGTCACGTTGTGGGCGCAGCAGTGCCATCGTCCGCGGATGAGCCGGCTTGCTCAGAAGATCCCGCGGCGCTCCTTCGTCGACGACGGCTCCGTGATCCATCACGATGATGCGGTCGGCAACCTCCTCGGCGAACGACATTTCGTGAGTGACGATCAGCATCGTCATGCCCTCATTGGCAAGCTGCTGCATGACATCCAGCACCTCACCGACGAGCTCTGGATCCAGCGCAGACGTCGCCTCGTCGAACAGCATCAATTTCGGCTTCATCGCCAGCGAACGCGCGATCGCTATTCTCTGCTGTTGTCCGCCCGACAAGTGGTCGGGATAGGCGTTCGCCTTTTGCGGGAGGCCCACCTTTTCGAGAAGGCCGCGCGCTTCGGGTTCGACCTCGTCGCGCGGGCGCCTCAGGACCTTGAGCGGCCCGAGCATGATATTTTCGAGCGCCGTCAGATGCGGGAAGAGATTGAACCGCTGGAAGACCATGCCGATGCCGGTTCGAATGTCGGCGATCTCGCGGTCGGACATCGAAGTCCGCTGGCCATCGACGAACCTGTCACCGATGTATCTGCCGGCGACGATGACTTCACCGGAATTCGGCTTCTCCAGATGCGCAATGCATCGGAGAAGCGTCGTCTTGCCGGAGCCGCTCGAGCCGATGATTGCCACCCGTTCGCCGCCTGCGACGTTCAGGCTGACATGGTCGAGCGCCCTGTAATTTCCGAAGGTCTTGCAAAGGCCCGACACCTTCACAAGGGATGAGTTCGCTGCAACGTGATTCATGCCGCCTGCCTGCTCGCCTGGGATCGTTCAGCCGAACAAGGCCGAGTAGTCCTTTGGCTGGTGCGCCCATTTTCCAATGACGTTGCCGTTCTCGTCGCGGTCGACGCCGAGACGCGGATTGCTTTCGTTGGAAAGAGCTGCGAGGTAGTCGTCGGCCTCCATGCCGTATTTCTTCAGCAGCTTGCCGTTGGTGCCGGATCGCCAGAGCCAGCGGACACCGGCGTTCACGGCGTCGAAAAGATCGAAGTTTTCGACGTTCATGCCGATGACGGTGGTCTGCTTCTGGCCCAGCATGTCGAAGTCCGGCAACGAATCGGTCGGCACCAGCTTGAGGCTCCAGTTGGGATTCTGCTGGATCATGTAGGCGACCGTCGGCGCGTCCAGGAACGCGAAATCGAGACGCCCGGCCTGCACGTCACGCACGCACGCATCGGTCGTATCGTAGAGCTTGAGCTCGCTCGTTCCGGGAATTCTCTTCAGTTCGGGGACGATCGTGAATCCGCTGACCGTGCCGATGCTGCGGCCCTTCATGTCGTCGACGACCAGGCGCGGGCCGACCTTCATGTCCTTTCGCGTCAAGGTGTACTTGCCGGTGTAGTAGATCGCGTCGGTCAGAAGCAGCACCTGCGAGCGCGCTTTCGTCCACCCCATATTGCCAAGCATGACGTCGGCGCGGCCTCCCCGGATCGACTCGATCGTCGCTGACCAGTCCATCAAGGCTGGCACCGTCTTGAGACCCATCCTCGTCGCGATTGCCGTGATCATCTCGCCATCGGCGCCAAGGATCTGACCGTCCTTGATGCTGGTCATCGGCATGTCCCCGTTCATCGCGACCGTCAGCGCCCCCGGCACCACCGTCTTGAATCCCTGCGGAACTGCCCTGGCGCTGCTTGCCATGACCAGGGCAGCGACCCCCCCAATCGCTCCCGACAAGACGTCTCGACGGGAATGAAAGGCCATTCTCTGGCGCGAAGAAGAGTGGTCGAAAGACATGAGCTCCTCCTGATTGTTCCACATGGCAAGCAATCGCATCGCTCGAAGCGGTCGCGTGCCGGGCACCCCGACATTTTTATACCGTACGTCTGGTACAGTAACTGCTTTCGAGGCGTGTTGCAAGGCGATCGCATAAGCGCGTTTCACGCGACCTCGCCCTCAGGCTGTGCGGATTTCATCGTGCTCGCTTGAAGGACACTGCACGTCTCGGGCTCACGGCCCGCGGGGGCGCGTCACGGAGTTGCCTCGCGCAATAGGGCCGATCGCGGCGACGATCAGGCGACTTCTTCCGGACAGTTGGTCAACCGCGCGGGATTGCCGACAGCGGTGCAGCCGTCCGGCACGTCGGAGATCACAACCGACGCGGCGCCGATCTTGGCGAAGTCGCCGATGCGAATGTCACCAAGAATGGTCGCGCTGGCCGATGAAGACACGGTTTCCGATCCGAGGCGAGCGGGTCGGCAGTTCGCCATTCCGGCCAATGCTGACATTCTGGAGAATCGTCACGGCGTCGCCGATCACGGCGTTAGCACCGATCACGATGCCGCTGGCGTGGTCGAGATACACCGACGAGCCAATGTGCGCCGCGGGATGGATGCTGACCTGCAAGGCGTTGGATGCTTCGTTCTGAAAGAGCAGCGCGGCATCGATATGGCCGCGGCTCCAGAGCCAGTTCGAGACGCGCCATGCCTCGAGCGCGACATAGCCCTTGAAATGCAGCAGTGGCGACAGCAGGCCCGCGATGGCAGGGTCCCGGATCGCGATGGCGCGCAAGTCGAGGCTTGCCGTCTCAATCAGGTCGGGCTGCTGACGGAAAGCGTCGTTGGCGAACGCGGTGAAGCGCGCACCCACAGTGGTATTGCTGCCGCCAAGACGGCGGCCGATCAGATCTGACAGAGCGGCGGCGAGATCGTCATGTGCGAGAACAGTTGCCGCCGAGACCGTGCCGAAGACGGGATCGGCTGCGGCCGCGTGTTCTGCCTCGCCGCGGATCGCCTGCCAGAGACTGGCGCTCGATATGCTTGCAGCCTCCGCCATCGCCGACCCCGGTCCTTCGCCGCCTGGTTTCGCCACTGAATATAGGATGTCCGCGGCGGTGTGGCACCAGGCTAGCAAAACCAAACCGCCCGCCTGCGGGGCTCGCAGGCGGGCGGCTCGGGGCCATCAGGACTTTTGGGGGCGTGCGCCTGAAGGCTTTGCGGATCGGATCAACCCTGCGGCGGCGGCTCGTTCGGCGGCGTCGGACGGGTCTTGTGCTGCGCCATGAACTGGTCGAACTCTTCCTTGTCCTTGGCGTGACGAAGCCGCGTCAGGAAATCCTTGAACTCGCGCTGCTCTTCCTCGAGCCGCTGAAGGGTCTCGGTGCGGTACTCGTCGAACGCGCGGTTGCCGGAGGACGGCGGCCCGAAGCCAAAGCCGAAGCCGCGGCGCTCCATGCGGTCGCGCATGCGGTCCATCTTGTACTGCATCTTCTCCATCTTGTTCTGCCAGCGATCGTGGCCGCTCCAGCACGACATTCTTCTGCTCCCGAGTGTGAAAAAGAGAAGGGCAAGCCCGATCGGCCACCAGATGATGAAGCCCAGGACGGTCACGGCAATCCAGCCGGGGTGCCAGGGCGTATCGAGCATGTGGGGGCGGTAGTAGGGGTCTTCCGAGGGGCCGCGCCATCGATTGACATCAGCGGTGTAGGCCATTTCCCATCTCCATCACGGCTGTCACGCCGTTGTGAATGTAAATAACATTTACATAGGTAGCCGATCCCTCGGTTTTGTCAAGCTGGCCACCAGACAGGCCCGCCGATTTATTTGCGCAACTTTATTTCAGCTTGCCCCAGGGGCTGTTGGGAGAGCCGGTCGAACCGGAGGATGCCTCCGGTGGCACCGGCGGCGGCTCGGCGCTTTTCGCCGTGGGACGACGGTCGATCGGGAAGCCGAGGCCGCGCAGATAGATCAGCACTTCGGCTTCGAGCAGCTCATCCGGCGACATCGGCAGCTTGCGGCGCGCACCATCGCCGCGGGAGAACAGCGAGGCCACGCCGTGCGACATCGACCAGATGTGCAGCGCCATCATCATCGCCGGCGGCCGCGGCGTGCCTGGCGGCGTCAAGGCCGCGAGGCGCTCGGCGGCCGCACGGATGACGCCGAAGGCGCGTTCGCCGGCAGCCATCAGCGCCGGATTGGCGTCGGCCGGCAGGCCGGATTCGAACATCGCGGAATAGAAAGCGGGCTCTTCGCGCGCGAAGGCGAGATATGCTCTGCCGACGCGCTCGAACGCCGTGAGGGTGTCCGGGCGGCCATCATCCCAGGCCGCGGTCAGACGCGCCTCGAACTGTTCGAAGCCGCGCTGGGCGATCGAGGAGAGCAGTTCGTCGCGGTCGCGAAAGTGGCGGTATGGAGCGGCCGGGCTGACGCCTGCCATCCTCGCGGCATCCGCAAAGGTGAAGCCGGCCGCGCCTTTCTCGGCGATCAGCCCCAGCGCTGCCTGGAGCAACGCCTCCTTCAGATTGCCGTGATGATAGCCGCGCTCGGCGCGGCGCTGCTCGTCCTTGCGCCAGCTCATGTGAATGACTTTTACATGAGCCGTGCGCGAAGGTCACTAGCGCGGGCGGGGATTGATTAACCCGTACTTCCCCGGAATGGGAGCTAGCCGCCGGGAATCGGCAGCACCGGCATGATCTCGACCCGCTCGCCCGGGAAGATCGCGAAATGCGGATGGTTCTCGAACATTTTTGCCGCGGCCTCGTGCGAGGCAGCCTTGACCACGGTGAAGGCGCCCATCTCGTTGGCGATGTCGGCGACGCCTTTGGTATCGACCTTCTTGGTCTTGCCTAGCGGGCCGCCCATGGCCTGGATCGCGTCCTGGTGCTGCTGGACCCAGGCGTGCCACGCCGCCATGCCTTCCTTCTCCTTTGCCTTGCGTTCGGCTTCCGGCAGCGCAGTCCAGGCGGCCATCTTCGCGCTCTCCTTGCTACCGAGGAAGACGGCGAGATAGGTGTCGTTGGTGTTCATGGGCTTCACTCCTCTGTTGCGTTGACGCTTTGACGAAAGGCAATCGTGCAGGCTAGCGGCCGGACTGGCCGCCTTTCCGCAGCTCGGTGAAGCCGGCGGCCGCTTCCCGCACATCAGGCGAAAAGTCGGCCATCTCCTGCACCTGGCGGATCTCGATGATCTCGTTCGGCGAGGCCGGGCACTTCTTGGCCCAGGCGATCGCCTCATCGCGCGAAGCGACCTCGATCATCCAGTAGCCGCCCAAAACTTCCTTGGACTCGGCAAAGGGTCCGTCAGTCACGATGGGCTTGCCGGTCGCAAACGAGACCCGCGCGCCCGTCGAGGGCGGATGCAAACCTTCGAGCGTGATCAGAATGCCGGCATTCTGGAGCGCCTCGTTGTAGCGCATCATCGCGGCGACACGCTCGGGATCGAGTTGAACGTCCTTGGGCGCGGTCTCGTAGCCGAGCGGGATCATCAGCATCATGAATCGCATGGTGGCATCCTCTGGGTCATGTCAGTCCGCTTTCGCTTTGGGGCCGAGATCACCGGCTCTCACGGATAAGACGAACCGCATCCTGCAGTCCCGACATGCCGGTGAAAATTATTTCGGAGGTAAGGTCCGGTGAATCGCTCGCTGGCTCAACGATCCCAGCGCCGCGTCATCTCGCTCGCGCCTTCCGGCAGCATTTCGAAGATCGCTGACGCCAGCACGGCGTGGACGTGCAGCGTGACGGTTCCCGCGTTGCGGAAGCCGTGCTTGCGCCCGGCCGGCACCAGCACCGACTGTCCGGCGGCGACCCTTGCCTGCGTCTCCTCGAGCCAGATCTCCGCCTCGCCTTCGCGCACCGTCAACACCTCCTCGACGGGATGGCTGTGCGTCGGCGCGCCGGCGCCGGGGGCGACCCACTGCTCGAAGATGCAAAGCGCGGTGGCGCCGGTGCGGGCCGAGGCCAACATGCGGGTCTTGACGCCCGGCCGCCACTCTTCCAGCGCGGATGGATCGGAGGGCTGCATGCGGAGGCCTTTCTTGCGGGGAAGAAAGCACGGTAAAAGATGCGAAGGCCGTCCGCCTTGGTGGCCGGCGTTTCGGGCACGGGACAGATTAGCAGATGACTTCAGGCCAGCCAAAGGTTGCCCTCATTACCGGCGCTGCGCGCGGCATCGGACTTGCGACAGCCAGGAAGTTCCTCGCAGAGGGCTGGCGCGTGGCGCTGCTCGACATCGAGGACGATTTGCTCGCGCGCGCCGTCGCCGCAATCGACCGGCCCGATGAGACGTTGGCCTTGAGCTGCGACGTCTCCGACGCCGCAGCGGTCGGCGCCGCAATGAAAGGGATCGCGCAGCGGTTCGGCCGGCTCGACGCACTGGTCAACAATGCCGGCATTGCAGTGTTTGCACCGCTGATGGAGACGTCGGATAAGGACTGGAGCCGCATACTCGAGGTCAACCTCACCGGGCCCTTCGTCAGCACCAAGGCCGCGGTGCCCCTGATGCGCGAGTCCGCCGGCGGCGCCATCGTCAACATCACCTCGATCTCGGCGGTGCGCGCCTCGACGCTGCGCTCGGCCTACGGCACGAGCAAGGCGGGACTGGCGCATCTGACGAAGCAGCTCGCTGTCGAGCTGGCGGTACTCAACATCCGCGTCAACGCCGTCGCGCCCGGACCGGTCGACACCGCGATGGCCAAGGAGGTGCACACGCCGGAGATCCGCGCCGACTATCACGATGCCATCCCGCTCAACCGCTATGGCCTCGAAGAGGAACTCGCGGAGGCGATCTTTTTCCTGTGCTCGGATCGATCGAGCTACATCACCGGCCAAATTTTGGCCGTCGATGGCGGCTTCGATGCAGCAGGCATCGGCCTGCCGACGCTGCGCGGACAGCGGAGGAATGCGTAGACATTTGTAGTTCGTAGGGTGGGCAAAGCGAAGCGTGCCCACCATCTGTCCGGGTTGCGGCTGCATTGGTGGGCACGGCGCTTGCGCGCCTTTTGCCCACCCTGCGAGATTGGATGTGTGGAGAGTGCTATGCGACGCGTTGCATTGGTCAAGGCCGTGACGGTCGCCGCCGCATTGTTCGCAGCCTTGCCCGCGTCCGCCGAGATCCGCATCGTCCAATCTCCAGGCGGACGGGTCGGACCATTTCTCGAACTGTTCGAGCGGGTGCGCGACTCCGGCCAACGCGTGGTAATCGACGGGCCATGTCTGTCCGCCTGCACGCTGGTGCTGAGTCTGGTGCCCGGCGAGCGCATCTGCGTCACCAAGCGTGCGGTGCTCGGCTTCCATGCCGCCCGCTCGGTCGACCGGCAGGGCCGCTTCTATGCCGAGCCGGAAGCCTCCGAAGCGGTCTTGGCGGCCTATCCGGCGCCCGTGCGCGACTGGATCAGAAGCCGCGGCGGACTGACGTCGCGGCTGTTGCTGCTGAAGGGCCGCGAGCTCGCCGCAATCTATCCGCGATGCAGGTAACAATCGATGTCCACCTTCTCCCGCAATGGGAGAAGGTGCAGCGCGCGCGGCAGCGCTTCAATTCTTTCTCACATCCCTTCCGCCGGGCAGTTCACCATCCAGGGGATGCCGAACTGGTCGACGCACATGCCAAAGCCCTTGGCCCAGAACGTCTTGCTGAAGGGCATGGTGACGGTGCCGCCATCGGCGAGCGCGTTGAACTTGCGTTCGGCATCGGCCGCGTTGGTGATCGTCAGCGAGATCGAGAAGCCCTGCGGCTTCTGCGAGTGCTCGGGCGGCGCGTCCGAGGCCATCAGCACGCTGCCATCGGGAAGCGACATGCGCGCATGCATGATGGTCTTTTCGCGGCCGGGTGCAGCGGGCATCTCCGGCGGAGCGTCGGAGGCGCGCAGCATCGCCTCGACCTTTCCATCGAGCACGCGCGCATAATAGTTGAACGCGGCTTCGCACTTGTCCTGGTAGAACAGGTATGGATTGAGCATGGTTCTCTCCTTGACGTGAGGCTTCTACTTCTCGGTGAGCTTCTTCAGATTGGCGAGGCCGGTCTCGAAATCCTTGCCGATCATGTTATCCATGTTGACGAACACCTGCATCAGCTTGGACAGGAACGGGGCCGGACCGTACATCGCCCATGTGACCAGTGTTGCACTGCCTTGCGGCACAAACGTGAACTCGGCAATGTTGTGACCTTCGAAGGGGCGCTCGAAATCAAGCTTGATGCGAAGTTTCGGCGGTGTGCTCGCTTCGAGAATTTCCATGCGACCAGCACCGATGTCCTTGTTCCCGTCCCAGGCATAGATCGCGCCTTTGCCCTGCGTGCTACCGCCGAACGTGCGCTTCAGGCCGGGATCGCGCCCTTCGTAGGGCGACCAGCTCGTCCAGCGCTGGAAATCGGCGATGAGGGGGTAGATGGCATCGGCAGGCGCCATGACGGCGAGCGTGCGTTCGACGCGAAACATGTCCGGCTTGGTGGCGGCGAAGACGAGAAGGCCGGCGATGCCGGCGGCAATCACGATTGCGATAACGGCAACAGCTTTCAGCATGACGGGCTCCCTTCGATTGGCCCAAGGACGAAGGAGAGAGTGCGAGACCGACAGGCGCGGACGTTTTTTTTCGCCACACCATCCACCCGGCGTCATGGCCGGGCTCGTCCCGGCCATCCATGTTCTTGAGTGCTGACGGAAAGACGTGGATGCCCGGGACATCTAGCGCGAAGACGCGCTTCGCGCTTTTGCCCGGGCATGACGATCCGGAGAGCGTCTCGTTCTATTTCGCTTTCGCGCCCTCTTTGGACGCCTTCGGCTGGCTGTCCCTGATCAGGCGATCGAGATGCATGCGAATGTGGGCCGCCTCGGCCGAGGTGTTGGCGAGTGCGATCGCGCGGTCGAAAGCGACGCGGGCCTCGTCGTTGCGGCCGAGCTGCATCAGGAAGGCGCCGCGCACGCCGTAGAAATGGAAGTAGTTGGCGAGCTTGGGGGCGAGCGGCTCGATCAGCGCGAGGGCGGCCTCGGCCCCGCGCACCTTGGAGACCGCAACCGCTCGGTTGAGCGTCACCACCGGAGAGGGCTGCACGAGCTCGAGCGCACCATAGAGCAGGTCGATCTGGGTCCAATCGGTTTCCTCGGGCGTTGCCGCACGGGCGTGCAACGCCGCGATCGCCGCCTGGATCTGATAGGGGCCGCTCCTGCGATGGCGCATTGCCTTGTCGATCAGCGCGAGCCCCTCCGCGATCATGGTGCCACTCCACAGTGAGCGGTCCTGATCCTCGAGCAGGATCAGCGACCCATCGGCTGCAAACCGCGCCGCACTACGCGCATGCTGCAACAGCAATAGCGCGGTGAGCCCCATGATCTCCGGCTCGCCTGGAAACAGCCGCAACAAGAGCCGCGCCAGCCGGATCGCCTCCTCGCATAGCGGCTTGCGTATCTCGGCAGTGTCGCCGCTCGCCGAATAACCTTCGTTGAAGATCAGGTAGATCATCGCGGCGACGACCGCGAGCCGCTCGCCGCGCTCGGCGGCGCCGGGCGCCTCGAACGGCACGCCGGCATCGGCGATCTTCGCCTTGGCGCGGGTGATGCGCTGCTCCATCGCCGCTTCCGAGACCAGGAAGGCGCGCGCGATCTGCTTCACGGTCAGGCCGGAGACGATACGCAGCGCGAGTGCGATCTGCTGCGTCGCCGGCAGATCCGGATGGCAGCAGATGAACATCAGCCGCAGGATATCGTCGCGATAGTGCGAGCCGTCGAGCCGCTCGGCAAGCTTCCCTTCGGCATCGTCGAGATCTGAGATCGCCTGGTCGTCCTCCGGCAGCGGCTCCTGCTTGCGCGCGCGGCGCACCTCGTCGATCGCGACGTTGCGGCCGACCATGATCAGCCAGGCCGCTGGATCGCGCGGCGGCCCGTTCTGCGGCCAATTCTTCAGCGCGCGCAAGGACGCATTCTGGAACGCCTCCTCCGCGGTATCGAGATCGCGGAAATAGCGCAGCAGCGCGCCCACCGCCTGGGGCCGCGCCGAGGTCAGCGCGGTCTCGATCCAGGCGGCGTCGGTCTCGCTCACGTCAAACTCCCTCCCGGCCTGAACACGCCGACGGGACGCACCTCATAGGCACCGCCGGGATTGGCCGCGCCGAGATCGCGCGCGACGTCGAGCGCGTCGTCGAGGTTCTTGCAATCGACGATGTAGAAGCCGAGCAACTGCTCCTTGGTCTCGGCATAGGGACCGTCGAGCACCAGCGGCGGGTCTTCCTTCCGCAGCGTTGCGGCCGCCGTGGTGGGCAGGAGCCGCGCGACGGGACCGAGCCGGCCCTGCTTGGTGAGCTTGTCCTGCACCACGGCGAGCTTTTTCATCACGGCTTCGTCCTGCTCCTTGCTCCAGGAGCCGACAAAATCCTCATCGTGGTAGCAAAGGATGGCATAGAGCATGAGCAGGTCCTGTTTTCTCTCATTATGAAGACGACGCACTATGCCCCGCCCCGACACGACTTGCGGAAATTTTTTGCAAGAAATGTCCACGCGTTCGTGCCAAGGAGGGCCGTGAACCGGGAACTCGATGGGACATGACGAATGACTAAAGGCGCGCTGGCACTCCTGATCAACAGTCGCTCGCAGAACTGGCTGCCGGAGCGCTGGAAAGCGCGTTTTGAGGCGGTCTGCGGCGACCGGCGCGTGGTGCTGCTGCCTGATCCGGACCTCGACCTGGCCAAGGTGCACTATGCCGCGGTGTGGAAGCCGGTTCCCGGTGATCTCAAGGCTTTCCCGAATCTGCGCGCGATCTTCAATCTCGGCGCCGGCGTCGACGCGCTGATGGCGGACAACAGCCTGCCGGACGTGCCGTTGGTCCGCGTCGCCGTGCCCGATCTCACCGGACGTATGACCGAATATGTCGTGCTTCACGTGCTGATGCATCATCGGCAGGAGCTTTACCTGCGGCAGTCGCAGCGCGAGAAGGCCTGGGAGCCGAAATACCAATGGCCGGCGAGTGCAGTCACGGTCGGCATCATGGGGCTCGGCACGCTGGGCGCGGACGCCGCCGAGGTGCTGCGCCGGCTCGGCTTCCGCGTGGTGGGCTGGAGCCGCAGTCCGCGGAGCGTCGATGGCGTGGAGTCATTTCACGGCGCAGGCCAGATGGACGCGTTCCTGCGCGCGACCGACATTCTGGTCAGCCTGTTGCCACTGACGCCGCAGACGCACGGCATCCTCAACCGCGAGGTCTTCACGAAACTCAACCGCAGCAGCCCGCTCGGCGCGCCGGTCTTGATCAATGCCGGCCGCGGCGCCTTGCAGAACGAGGACGACATCCTCGTCTGCCTCGATGACGGCACGCTCGGTGCTGCCTCGCTCGACGTGTTCGTCGAGGAGCCGCTGCCGGCGGCAAGCCGCCTCTGGAGCCATCCGAAGGTGGTCGTGACGCCGCACAATGCGGCCGACACCGATGCGGATGCGATCTCGGCATATGTCGCGGAGCAGATCGCGCGTTTCGAGGCCGGCGCCGCACTGGAAAATGTGGTGGACCGGGCGCGCGGGTACTGAAGCGCCGGCTGACGAGCGTATTGGCCTTAGCGACGAGCGCCGAAAGCCAGCGGCGAGGCGCCGGGCGGCAGTGGCGAATTGATGTCGCTGTCGACGAGTCCGGACGACTGCTGGGTGAAGCTCGCGCCGAACGACAGGCTGAGATTCGACGTCGGACGGAATTCGATCCCGGCACTTGCGCGATAGCCGCCCGGCAGCGTCGGCGAGGTGGTGTCGAAGGGCGAGATCGGACCGCCGGTCCCGAGATTGTATTTCAATGTGTCGAAGCCAGTGTAAACCGTGACGGGTGCATTCGCGAAGTTATAGCCGAACTTCACGCCGTCGGACGAAAGCGAGCCGTAATTGCCGAACGCCCTCGCCTGATTGAAGCCATTCATGCTCCACGCCGTGCTGTCGCGTGAGCTGCTGAGAAACCAGCCGCGCGGGAGCTTGGACTGCGGATCGCCCGCATCGAAAGCCGGATTGTCGCCCCAGCCCATCGGCCAGCCCGAGTTCATGTAGGGCACAGGGGCAGCCTGGGCATGGGCCGTTCGCCCGCCCAGACAGAGCGCCACCAGGATCAATGCAAGGGCCGAACCGCGTGTGAAGATTAACATCCGTGGGACCTTCAGATATCCTGAAAGTATATGCGCCAGATGTCAGGAACGCCAGAACCGCCGCGGCGTGGTCAGAGATCGACGACGATATAGGTGTCTTCGACCGTCACGGGATATCGCTCGGCTACATAGGGGCCCATCACGAGATCGCCGCCCGCCTCGCGCATGACCTCGAAGCTTCGCAACTTGGTGCGGCGCGGATCGCACCAGGATTGGCCGGTCGCCATGTCGAACTCCCAGCCGTGCCAAGGGCAGCGCAGAAACTCGCCACGACGCTCAAGGCGGTAGTCGCCGGGGCCGGAAGACTGGCTGAGGCCGGTCACCGCGCCCGAGCAGATCGCAGCTCCACCGTGCGGACAGCGGTTGAGCAGTGCATACAGGCGCCCCTCGACATTGAACACGCCGATCTCGCGCCCGTCGACGACGACGACCTTGCGCGCGCCGGGCGGCAGCTCGGCTGCGGGGCAGACCACATGGCGGCTCATGCGAGGCGATACAATGCCATCGCATTGTCCCTGAAGATCTTGCGGCGCTGCTCTTCTGTCATCGGGAATTTGAACGCGAAGGACGGATTGTCATAGTCCCAGTGCGGATAGTCCGATGAATAGAGCAGCCGGTCCCAACCGATCCAGTCGATGATCTCGACGATGTGGCGCGACTGCGCCGGCTCCTCGATCGGCTGCGTCGTCCACCAGATGTGTTCGCGCAGATATTCCGAGGGACGCCGCTTGAGATGCGCGACCTCCTTGCGGAATTTCTCGAAGTGCTTGTCCATGCGCCAGGCCAGCGCCGGCGCCCAGCCGAAGCCGCCCTCGACCAGCACGACCTTCAGTTTCGGGAAACGCTCGAACACGCCCTCGATGATCAGGCTGCTGGCCAGCGCTTCCATGCAGGCCACGAAGACGTAGTGCTCCTGCAAATAGAACGTCGGCCAGCCGGAGCCAGTGGAAGGATGGCCGCCATTGTAGCCGACCGGATGCAGGCCGATCGGCAGGCCGGCACGCTCCGCCGCCTCATAGATCGGCCAATAGCGCCGATGGCCCAGCGGATCCGACGGCCGCGACGACAGCATGATCTGCACGTAGCGGCGATCGCCGGCGCAACGTTCGATCTCTGCGACCGCCGCCTCGGGAAACTCCTGCGGCACGACGATGCCGGCGCGAAGCCGCGGCTCCTCGCGCACCCAGCGATCGATCTGCCAGTCATTGGTGGCGCGCGACAGCGCCGCCGCAAGACCGGGATTGCGCTCCTCCATGCCGCCCTTGCTGAGCGCCATCAACAGGCCGAACTCGACATTGACGGGATCCAGATGCTGCTTGCGAAGGAGATCGAGATCGGATCCCGCAGGGCCACCGCCTTCAGGAAGCGAATCCGCGCGCATGCCGGCAGCCATCATGCGCGGATACATCAACCCGTTCGGCAGCGCCTGCCGCACATGCACGCCATGGGTCTGGTAGTGCTCGCGCCAGCGCGGCGCGAGATAGGGCAAGAGTTCGGTGGGCGTACGGTGCGCCGGATGGATATCGCAATCGACGATCGCGAGCGTCTGGCGAGACTTCTGTTCGATGAAAGGTGCATTCATCTGACGTTCTCCTTCGTCTGCTCGGCAGCGGGTGCAGTCGCGACCTGCGCCAGACGGGGATAGGTCTGAAGCGCATTCTCGACGAGGATTTTGATGAGCGAGTGCGCCGACAGCCCGTCCGGCAGCACGTCATCGCCGTCGAACTGCCAGTGCGGATAGTCGGTGGAGAACAGCAACACCTGATCGGTACCGATGCGGTCGATCGTTTGCGCAACCGCCGTCGCGTCGGGCGCATCGAACGGCTGGATGGTAAAGCGCAGATGCTCGCGGATGATGTCCGAGGGCCAGCGGTCGATCCAGGGGACTTCCGGTCGCGCGCCGCGCCAGGTCTTGTCGGTGCGCCACACCGTCATCGGCAGCCAGCTCACGCCGGACTCGAGCATCACCACCTTGAGCCGCGGAAAGCGGCGGAATACGCCCTCGGCGACGAGGCTGATGGTCTGGTTGGCGAAGGCCTGGGCCTGCGCCACGTAGTCCTCGAACTGGTAGGACGGCCAGCCCACGATCGTCGGCGCGTAGCGGTAGGTGCTGCCCGCATGCACGGCAATGACGAGCCCATGCCGCTCAGCCGCCTCGTAGAGCGGGAAGAACTCGCGGCGCCCGAGCAGCTTCTCGCCCATCACGGGCAACAGCACCTGCACGAAGCGCTGATCCGGCGCAACACGCTCGATCTCGGCGACGGCCTGTGCCGGATCCTGCGGAGCCACCAGGATCGAGCCACGCAGCCGCGGTTCGCGATCGAGCCATTCGGCGCGGAGCCAGTCGTTCACTGCGCGGCAGATTGCCGCCGCCAGATCATCATTGTAGAGCGCGATCGCACCGTGGATCACATTGGCGATCCCGAAGCCGAGATCGAAGGCGTCGAGAACTTGGGCGCGCAGCGTATCGAGATCGCTTCGCCCGGCCTGCGGCACGCGCCAGTCGGCCCGTGCGCTGATCGGGGCGTTCGGCGGATAGCTCATCATGGCGAACTGCATGCGGTCGATCGCGCGGTTGGTGATCTGATCGCGCCAGTAGTCGTCGAGATAAGGCAGCAACTGCGCCATGCTCGGCATCGGCGGATGCAGATCGCAATCGATCGCCCCTGCAAACGGTATTCTCATCTTCGGCCTCCGTTGCTGCGCGCGAATGCGGCTAGGCTGTTGCCGTCTGGTCAATCTTGCGCGCCGCTGCAGTGTGCTTGCGCTGCGATATTCCCAGCACCAGGACGCAAGCCGCCACCACCAGCGGCGGCAGCGCGGCGAGCAGGAACAGGCTCGAGAACGGCAGGTGCTGCGCGATCAGGATCCCGGCGACCAGCGGTCCGCTGATCGAGCCGATCTTGGCGACCGACAACGCCCAGCCGACGGCCGTCGTGCGGTTGGCGCTGGAATAGAACTGGCCGACCGAGCTGTTCAGGCCCTGGTGACCGCCAACCACGAAGAAGCCGACACACGCCATCGTCGCAAGGTAGGTGCTGTCGCCAAGACCGGCCCAGCCGAGCGAAGCGACCAAGGGTGAGGCAATCAGCGGCACGATCGCAATGGCGATGACGCCGAAACGATCGAGCACGCGGCCGATGGTGAGGCCGCCGACTGCGCCGCCCAGGCTGAACACAGTCAACCCCATGGCGGCTTGCGCGGGCGTATGCCCGGACGCCTCCGCCAGGATCGGCGTCCAGCTATTGAGGAAGAACATCGTGATCGAGCTTGCGATATAGGCCACCCACAGGAACGGCGTGATGACCGCAAGCCGCCCGTCGAACAGTGTCGCGAGTTTCGACAGGAGACCCGTGTCGGCCGTACCGGGCGTAGCTTCATCACGAAGTATGAAGCGCGTCGTTGCCTGCGCCTGGAGTGCGGGCTCGATCCGGTTCAGGATGCGGGCGATTTCTGCAGGCTCGCGATTGCGCACCACGAGGAACTTGATCGATTCCGGAAGCGCGAAATAGCACAGCGCTGCGCCGAGGAGAGGCAGCACGCCGCCGATCCAGAACACGATGGTCCAGCCGAACTGCGGCACGAGACCGGCGGCGATGAAGCCACCGATGCTGCTGCCCGCGACATAGCCGACCATGATGATCGCGACCGCCGTGCCGCGGTACCGGCTCGGCGCATATTCCAGGTTCAGCGCGTAGCACAGCGGCGACAATCCGCCGATGCCGATACCCGCGAGGAAGCGAAGCACGATGAGGCTGGTAATGTCGCTGGCCCACACCGTCGCGAGCGTGAAGCCGCCGAACACCAGCATCGATGCCACGATCGAGAGCCGCCGGCCGATGCGATCGCCGAGCGATCCGAACACGAGGCCGCCGACGAGGATGCCGAAAATGCCGGCGCTGAAGACGACGCCGAGCGCTGCCCGCTCGATGCCCCAGGAGCGGATAATTGACGGCGCGGCGAAGGCCATCGCCTGAAGATCGTAACCGTCCAGGAACATGATCGTCGTCGACAGGATCAGGACGGTGAGGACCAGGCCGTTGCGGCGCTGGCGCTCGATGACGTCGGTGACATCGATGACGTCGGGTGCGCTCATGCTCGTTCCTCCGCGTTGCCGTTCGCTTGTTTTGGTGACGGCTTATCGCGCCAAGGAGCCTATTTCCTTCGAGAACGAGGGAGAATAAGCTATTTCGCGCGATGATCTTTTCCGGATCGGATTAAATGGCGGATAGCCTTTTGAATATGAAGGCGTTTCTGGCGACCGCGCGGGCCGGCAGCTTCTCCGAGGCGGGCCGGCAGCTCGGGGTCGCGCCGTCCGTCATCACCAAGCGGGTCGGTCAACTGGAATGGTCGCTAAAGGCTACGCTGCTGCGACGGAGCACGCGGCGCCTGGCGCTCACCGAGGTCGGTGAACGCTACCTCGATGTCATCCGCCAGATCGTCCGCGAATACGACGAGATGGCCAAGGGGATCATGCGATCGCCGAACGAACTCGAGGGCCAGTTGCGGATAAAGGCGCCGGCATCACCGATGGTCATCGACCTCGCCCAACTGCTGTCGTCGTTTCAGATCAAGTATCCGCGCGTGACTCTCGACGCGGTGCTGGTGGACCGCACGGTCAATCCAGTCGAAGAGGGCTTTGACATCGTGCTCACCATGATGCCGTCGTCCTTCGACGGCGTGCTCGAGGAACCCCTGCACGTCTTCGAACGCGTGCTTTGTGCCGCGCCTTCCTATCTGGCGCGGCGCGGCCATCCCCGGCATGCCCGCGATCTCGTCAATCATGATTGCATCGTGTTTTCGCCGATCGGGCCGGGCTGGACCTTCGAAGGCCGCAACGGCGTGACGACGGTAGCGGTTCGGCCCCACCTCGTGACCAACAACGGCGCGCTCGTGATCGACAGCCTGTGCGCGGGCAGCGGAATTGCGATCGTCTCGCGCACCGCGGCGGCGGAGCGCCTCAAGTCCGGCGCGCTCGTCGAGCTGCTCCCGCAACTCCAGGTCCCTGATCTCTGGCTCAAGGCGCTGGTCCCGGCGACGCGCTCCAATCTTGCGCGTGTGCAGACCCTGCTCGGCTCCATTCGCGATGCCTTCCGGGAAGCCGCGACAGGGGCACCGGCACTCGCGCGGGACGCGGGGTAGCCGCGCTCTCGCCCTTATCAGGGCGAACGATTAGCCTTTCTCTCCCACCATCACATCGATCGCACCCTTCACGATCGCATCGAGCTCCTTGCGCGGGACGCGGGCGCGCGAACGGATGGCGACGGTGTGGATGGTGGCCGAGGCGAGCTGCGCCAGCACGACCGGATCGGCGCTGTCGGGCAGCTCGCCCTTCTCCTTGGCGCGGCGGAAGCAATTGGCAAAAGCCTTGTCGAGCTCGGCGAGGCCGTCCAGCACCATGGCGCGGATCTCGGGATCGCCGACAGCTTCGGATGCCGCGGTCACCACGGTGAAGCAACCGCGCGGACCGGTCTCGCCCGAGAGATAGATGGCGAGCGCGGAGGAGAAGATGCGCTCCAGCCGTTCGCGCAGCGGCAGATCCGCACGAAAGATCTCCACCATCACTGCGCGGGCCTGCTCGCGGTAGCGCTGATAGCTTTTGATGTAGAGCTCACGCTTGTCGCCGAAGGCGCCGTAGAGGCTCGGCCGATTCATGCCGGTAGCCTCGCTGAGATCGTCGAGCGAGGTCGCGGCAAAGCCCTGGGTGCGGAACAGGTCGAGCGCCTTGCCGAGCGCGACATCGGGCTCGTAGGCGCGCGGCCGGCCGCGGCGCTTCTGTGGCTCGGGGGGACCGACAGACGGACCTTTCGATTTTTGTACCATCTCGCAAATAATCCTTGACCGCCTTCATATTATGCGGAACAGTACAAAAATCAATCCGGCCGGGTTGCAAACGCAAGGTCAAACGATACCACGCCCAAGGAGGTACCCCATGGATCTCTATTTCTCGCCGCTCGCCTGCTCGATGGCGACCCGGGTCGCGCTGTATGAAGCCGGCGCCGAGGCGAATTATCTCGAAGTCGATTCACCGACCAAGACCGTGCTGAAGGACGGTTCCGACTTCCGCGCCGTGAATCCGATCGGCCTCGTGCCGACGCTACGCACCGACGAGGGCGTGGTGCTGACGGAGAACGCGGCGATCCTGCAATATGTCGCCGACCGCTTTCCGCAGTCTGGCCTCGGCACCGCGTCCGGCATCGATCGCACGCGGCTGCATCAATGGCTCTGCTTCATCGGCACCGAGTTGCACAAGGGACTGTTCATCCCCGTGCTCGACCGCAAAGCGCCGCAGGAAAGCAAGGCCTATGCGCTGGAGAAGAACCTGTCGCGGCTCGACTATCTCGACAATTACCTGAAGGGCCGCGACTACCTGCTCAATCACTTCACCGTCGCGGATGCCTATCTCGTGACGGTGATCAACTGGACGATGGCGACACCGCCGATCGACCTCGCCAAATGGCCGAACGTGAAGGCCTATTACGAGCGCCTCAAGCAACGCCCGTCGATCGCAAAGGCGATCGCGGAGGAGTTCGAGCTGTACAGGGCTGAGCAGGCGCGACGGAAGGCGGCGGCGTAAGGCGCGTCGATCGACATATCGTCCCGACCACGGCCGGGACGATCACGTGCCGCGGGAAAAATAGCGCCGGTTGCGAAGGAAAGCGATGCTGGTCTCGATGCTGCGCAGTGGATCGGCAGAGACGTCCTGCTCGACGAAGGCGTGCTGCACGCCGCTTGCGGGCATGGCCGCGAATATCCCCGCGAAGTCGATCGTGCCCTGACCAAGCTCGGTGGTCGATCCGTCCTTCGCCATGTCCTTGAGATGAACCAGGCGAAATCGCGATGGATAGGCGTTCAGCACGTCGGCGGCATTGCGACCTCCCCTGGTCGCCCAGTAGACGTCAAGCTCGAGCGTGACGACACGCTCGTCGGTACGGCTGAGCAGAACGTCGTAGGGCTGGATGCCTCCAGCGAGCTCTCGAAACTCGAAATCATGATTGTGATAGGCGAGCGTCAAGCCGGAACCCGCCGCAAGTTCGCCGATCCTGTTCAGATCGTCGCAGATCCGCTTCCAGTCGTCGATCGTCTGTCGCACCGGTGGGTCCAGCCACGGGCAGACGACGAAGCGGCTGTCGAGCGAATGGGCGGTCTCGAAGGATGACGCGGTCTTATCCCGCAGGCCGGCGTAGTCGAGATGCAGCGACGGTGCGGTGAGATCGAGGCTGCGCAAGAGTTCCCGGGTGCGACCCACGTCAGGGCCGAGAATGCCAGCGAACTCCACCTCGCGATAGCCAAGGCGAGCAACCTTGCGGAGGGTGCCCTCGAAATCGCTCTTCAGGAGGTCGCGGACTGTATAGAGCTGGAGACCAATCTTGCGCCCCTCGCCGCCGGATGCCGGGGCAGCTCCCAGCGCCGCCGCGGCAGCGAGGCCTCGAAGGACGTCGCGCCTGCTGACCGGCGGGTTGCCGAGGCGGCGACGCATGGCTATTTCGGCGCCTCGAGGACGATACCGTAACGACGATAGATCCGATCGATCGTGCCGTCGGCACGCAAGCGCTCGATCGCTCCATCGACCGCATCGCGCAACGCGTCGTCCGGGCGAACCATGCCGACGGCGACGTTCCAGTTCAAGTCGGTCACGCTTTCGTCGCGAGCGAGGATCCGAAGCGGCTTCTCCGGATGCGTCAAGTTGAAATAGCTCGCCGCCGTCGGCGTGACCGCCGCGGCGTCCAGTTCATTGTTCGACAGGGCGTCGAGGCTGTCACTCTCGAAGCCGAAAGTCGAAGTCGGCACGCGCCGCTGGCCGATGATCATGGCGGCGACGGAGCTGACCTGCACACCAACTTTGGTATGCTCGTTCAGGCTCTTGAACGAGCTCAGCGTGCTCGAAGATGGCACCGCCAGCGCAACGCCCGTGCGGTAGTACGGTTTCGAGATTCTCAAGCGGGTTTCGCCTTGCGCCTCACGGTCGGCGATGACGTCGAGAAGAACATCACAGGTGGCGCTGCGCATCTGATACTGCGTGATGATCCAGTCGAGCCTGAGCGAGACGCCGAGCTCTCGCGCCAGTGCCTGTCCCAGCTCGACCTGAAATCCCGGCGGATCGCCGGCCTTGCTCGCGAAGGGAAGCGAGTTGGGATGGGCGCACAGCCCGAGCGCGCCGGAGGAGCGGATGGCCTCCAGGGTTCGCGCCTGCGCCGCTGCCGAGAGCGCGACGGCAGCACCGATGATGAGCGAGAGGATCATCTTCATTCCGAAGGCCCCTGTGGATGGATCGGGCTCGTCACGGCTCAGCCCGCGCGCGGTTTAAGGCCGCGAATGTACGTGACGATCTGATCGATCTGCACGTCAGTCAGGGCGCCGTCGAAGGCCGGCATCGCACCTTGCTTGCCGTGCTTGATGCGGTTGCGAATGAAGTCGTCGTCGCGCTGCGTGTTCATGAGCTGCGGTCCCTTGCCGGCGGCCCGGCCGCCGTCGGAGTGACAAAAGCCGCAAGTGCCCGCGAACAACTGTTCGACGTCCAATGTCTCGCTGTCCGGTGCAGGTGTGGGAGATTGCGCCTGCACCGCGGCACACGACAATGAAGCGGCCAGTACTACGACGGGCAATGCGGCAATCCTGTTGGCACACGGCAAGGCGTCGCGCTCCAGTTCCTTACATCGGCACTTCGACAGGCCGGGGAGCAGGCTTGCGCCCGCTCCCCGGCAGTTCGTTTGCACTGAGCCTATTTCAGGCTGTAGACGATCAGCGCGCCGTCGTCGCGCGGCATGCTCTTGTAGACACCGCCGAAGTTCGGCGCATAGTCGTCCGACAACATGCCGCCAAAGCCAGCCGTCACTGCGATGTATTGCTTGCCGCCCGCGGTGTAGCTGATGATGCCGCCCTGGTGACCAGTGCCGTCGGAGTGGTTCCACAACTCGGCCCCGCTCTCGGCATCGTAGGCGTGAAGCATGCCGCGGGAGTCAGGCACGAAGACGAGATTCCCCGCAGTCGACAGCACGCTGCCGAGCGGAGGCTCGGGATAGCGGATTTCCCATTTCTTTGCTCCCGTGATGGGATCGCGCGCGTCGAGGTGTCCATAGATCTCGCCGCCCGGAGGAGGCGCCATCTTGAAATCGGCGCCGATGTTGAGCTGGGCCTGGGGCGTGGTGACCGGAGTCGTCTTCTGGACTTCCAGCGTCATGCACCATTCCTGGCCAAGCTTGTAGTAGAGGCCCGTCTTCGGGTTGTACGAGCCGGCGTTCCAGCTGACGCCGCCGCCGATGTATGGGCACAGCGGCGGTTCGGTGACTTTCCCGACGGCGAAGTCGCGACGGCCGATCAGCTCGCCCGTCTTCGGATCGATGCTCTTGACGAAATTGATGTTCTGGACGAGCGGCCAGACGTTCTTGAGGCCGAGATTGCGGTCGTAGACGAAGACGAAACCGCTCTTGTTCGGATGAACCACGTATTTCTGGCCATCACGCTCGAGCATCACGAACTCACCGACGGCACTGTCGAAGTCCCAGGCGTCGTGCGGCAGTTCCTGATGATAGAACTTCAGCTTGCCACTATCGAGATCGAGACCGATCACCGAGCTCGTATAGAGATTGTCGCCGGGCCGTGCGCCCTGCGTCTTGAAGTCGGCGCCCGACCAGTCATAGAGCGGCGCCGGATTGGCGGTGCCCCACAGGACGGTGTTGGTTTCGGAATCGTAGGTCCCCGGCATCCAGCCGCCACCGCCGCCGGTGCGCCAGGAATCATTGCCCCACGTCTTCATGGCATCGTCGGTGCCGGCGACCGTGAGGAACTCCCACTTCTTCTTGCCCGTCGTGGCGTCCACGGCGAAGATCGGGCCGCGGCCGGGCCACTCACCGCCCTGCGAGCCGATGATCACGGTGCCCTTGGCATAGAGCGGCGCACCGGTGAAGCCGACCGTCAGCTTCTGCGAGTCGATCAGCTTGGTTTCCCAGAGGACCTTGCCTGACTTCGCATCAAGCCCGAACAGGCGACCGTCCATCGTTCCGACGAAGACCTTGCCCTCGCCGAGCGCGACGCCGCGATTATAGGGAGAATGAGTCTGGCGCGCGATCAGCGCCTCGTCGAGCTCGGGGAAATAGGACCAGATCACCTCGCCGGTCGCGCCATTGAGCGCGAATACCCGACTGTAGGACCCCGTGTAGTAGAGCACGCCGTCGGCGGCGACCGGCATGGACTGCAGGCCACGCGTGGAGCGGCCGGGAATATGGATCCAGGCCACACCGAGATTGCCGACATTGCCCGCGTTGATCTGTGACAGCGGGCTGTAGTGATAGGATTTGTAGGACCCGTGATAGGTCAGCCAGTCGTTCTGGCCGGCAGCCTCGATGCGCGCAGTGTCCACGGTTTGAGCCAGGGCCGACGACACGGTGAGTGTCGCACCAACGACAAGAGGCAGACCAGAATAGCACCACCACGTCTTCATGTGCAGTTCCTCCCGCTTTTGTGCTTGTTGACCGCGTTATGCGAACGCCGCCGCGAGGGACATTTGCAGCCCAATATCTGTCGGTTCGTCTCCATCGCAGGATGAGCCGGCAACAGTGTTCCCGCTCGTTCGGCGCGTATCGCCAAATGAGGCGGGATCATTTGTATTGGGTACTGTCCCCTCTCGCTCGCAGAGATAGAGTACGCCGGATCGCGAGGAGTGCAACCAAGGAATGCGCGCGAACGATGAGATGGAATGTCAGTTGCGCTGACTATTTCAGCGATCCCACTCCGCGCTCACAACAGGAACTTGAGCGCTGCTTCACAGCGCTCTTCGACCTTTAGCGTGAGGAGTTCATCCGCGCGGGTGCGTCCGAGATTGACGGCGGCAATCGGAATGTTCCTGCGCGCCGCCATCTGCACGAAGCGAAAGCCGGAATAGACCATCAGCGATGAGCCCACGATCAGCATGGCGTCGGCCTGCTCCAGATGTTCTTGCGCTGTTGCCACGACCTCGCGCGGCACGCTCTCGCCGAAGAACACGACGTCGGGCTTGAGGATGCCGCCGCAGGATTGGCAAGCCGGCACGCTGAACGATGAGAAATCCTCGTGCTCGAGATCGGCATCGCCATCGGGCGCATCCGCGGCATCGAGCGAGAGCCATGCGGCATTCGCGCGGCCGAGGGAGCGCTGGAATGCGTTGCGCGGCGTCTTCTCGCCACAGCCCATGCACCGCACGAGATCGAGCCGGCCGTGCAAATCGATCACCTGGCGATGGCCCGCCGACTGATGCAGCCGGTCGACATTCTGGGTCAGCAGCATCTCGCACTGTCCGTTCGCCTCGAGGCGAGCCAGCGCATGATGCGCGTCGTTCGGCATGGCTTGGCCGAAGCGCCGCCAGCCGATCAGGCTGCGTGCCCAGTATCGCTGCCGCGTGCCCTCTTCGCCCATGAAGGCCTGGTAGTTGACCGGTTGGGTTCGCTTCCAGTTGCCCTGCTTGTCGCGATAATCGGGAATGCCGGAATTGGTGCTGCAGCCTGCCCCGGTCAGAACGAAAAGACGCTGGTGCCGGCCGACGAAATCTTCGAGCGGACGTTTTGCCATGCCTGAGGATGTAGTCCGCTTCGATCGCCTTTGCCAGATGGAGCTGCGCATGACGATGCTGCGCTGCGGCCCCCGCGCCGACGAAATTGTGATTGTCGGCCCTGCCCCGGACGGCCCATGATGAAAGGGCGCCGACCTGCAATG
This sequence comes from Bradyrhizobium sp. UFLA05-108, assembly GCF_059803455.1. Taxonomy (NCBI): domain Bacteria; kingdom Pseudomonadati; phylum Pseudomonadota; class Alphaproteobacteria; order Hyphomicrobiales; family Nitrobacteraceae; genus Bradyrhizobium; species Bradyrhizobium sp. UFLA05-108. The sequence goes on from NZ_JBANAZ010000007.1 coordinate 128,436, forward strand.
CAATCCGGGGTACCCATGACACCCGTTGCGATTCCGCCCGCCGCCCATCGTCGTCATCAACCCTGGTACAAGATCCTCTACGTCCAGGTGCTGATCGCGATCGCGCTGGGGATCCTGGTCGGCTATTTCAATCCCGACCTCGGCAAGGAGTTGAAGCCGCTGGGTGACGGCTTCATCGCGCTGATCAAGATGATGATCGCGCCGGTGATCTTCTGCACCGTGGTGCATGGCATCTCCTCGATGGGCGACCTCAAGCGGGTCGGCCGGGTCGGGCTGAAGGCGCTAGTCTATTTCGAGACCGTCTCCACCGTGGCGCTCGCGGTCGGCCTGCTCGTCGGCGAGGTGCTCCAGCCGGGGCACGGATTCAACATCGATCCCTCCACGATCGATCCGAAGTCGGTGGCGACCTACGTCACCAAGGCCAAGGAAGAGGGCATCGTCGCCCATCTGATGGCGATCATCCCGGACAGCTATGTCGGCGCGATCGCGCGCGGCGACATCCTCCAGGTGCTGCTGATCTCGATCCTGTCGGGGTTTTCCATCGCGTTCCTCGGCAAGGCCGGCGAGCCGATCGTCGACGCCATCGACAAGGCCGCAAAGATGTTCTTCGGCATCATCCGCATCGTCGTGCGCGTCGCCCCGATCGGCGCGTTCGGCGCGATGGCATTCACCGTGGGGGCCTATGGCCTCGGATCGCTGCTCAACCTCGTGGCGCTGATCGGTACGTTCTATCTCACCAGCATCCTGTTCGTGCTGATCGTGCTCGGCGCGATCGCGCGGGTCGCAGGCTTCTCGATCCTGCGTTTCATCGCCTACATCAAGGACGAGCTCTTGATCGTGCTCGGCACCTCGTCATCGGAAACGGTGCTGCCGCAGATGATCCAGAAGATGGAGCACCTCGGCGCTTCGCGCTCGGTGGTCGGCCTCGTCATTCCGACCGGTTACAGCTTCAACCTCGACGGCACCAACATCTACATGACGCTGGCGACGCTGTTCCTGGCCCAGGCGACCAACACCAACCTCACGATCTGGCAGGAGCTCGGCATTTTGGGCATCGCCATGATCACATCCAAGGGCGCCTCGGGCGTGACCGGCGCCGGCTTCATCACGCTGGCGGCGACGCTCTCCATCGTGCCCGATATCCCTGTGCAGTCGATCGCGATCCTGGTCGGCATCGACAAATTCATGAGCGAGTGCCGCGCGCTGACCAATCTGATCGGCAACGGTGTCGCCTGCGTCGTGATCAGCATGTCCGAGGGCGAACTCGATCGCACCGCGCTGCACGAGACCATGGCCCATCCGCTGGAGATGGGCGAAGCGCTGGAGCCTGGTGGCGGGTCCTGAGACCCAGATCACGATGTGATTTCGGCGAGCCCGTAGATCGCAGCCGCGTTCTCGGCAGACACAAGACCGCTTTCAACGTCGTCCTTGACGGCCGCGCGTTCGCGCTCCCGAGGATCGCCGATGCCGGCACCGCCCGGCGTCAGCACGACGAGGCGATCCTCCGGCGGCACCTGCTGAAAGCCCTTGCCGCGCATCCTCTTGCCGGACTTCAATCCGACATAGCCCGCCTCGCCGTCACGGCCGCCATCGCGGCCGCGCGGCGGATGATCAATGCGGTCGAATGCCGCCAGAATGTCGAACGGCGCGTCGACGCCGCTGCCGACCTCGATGATCTGGCCGAGACCGCCACGGGTGCGGCCCGCGCCGCCGGAATCCGGGCGCAGCTCCTTGCGCCAGAAGATCAGCGGCGTCTGCGTCTCTGCAATCTCGACCGGCGTGCCGCGCACGCCGCTGGGATAGGCGGTCGCCGACAGCCCGTCCTTGGCAAAACGCGCGCCAGTGCCGCCATTGCTGGTCACCGCCATCGAGAACCCGTAATTTCCGCCAGCGCCGGAACGCGTCTGTCCGCGCACGTTGAGATTCCACAGGCATGAGGTGCCTTCGGCCGGCACGCGCTCCGGGATGATCTGGCGCAGGCAACCGAACACGACGTCGGGCAGCATCTGGCCGATCACGTGGCGCGAAGCCACCGGCGCAGGTTTTGGCGCATTGAGGATCGCGCCTGATGGCGCCGACACAGTCAGCGGCGAGAGCGATCCGGCATTGTTGGGGATCTCCGAGGCAACGACGCAGCCAAGGCCGAACACAGTGTAGGCGGTGGTGTAGGAGAGCGGCACGTTGATGCCGAACTTCGAGGCCGGCGAAGTGCCGGTGAAATCGACGTGAATGCCGCTCTCCGAGATCGTCAGTATTGCCGATAGCGCCACCGGCGCATCATAGCCGTCGACGATCATGGTGTTGCGCCAGCTTCCCTTCGGCAGCTTTGCGATCTCGGCAAGCACGGCCTCGCGTGAGCGCTCGCAGATGTAGTCGCCAAGTTCATCGAGCGTGTCGATGCCGAACTCGGTCATCATCTCGACCAGGCGCTCGCAGCCGACATCGTTGCAGCCGGCGAGCGAATAGGTGTCGCCCTCAGTGTCGATCGGCAGCCGCGTGTTGGTGCGGATCATCGCCATCAGCGTCTCGTTGACGACGCCCTGGTCGATCAGCTTCAGCATGGGGATGTACAGCCCCTCCATGAAGACGTCGGTCGCGTCAGGCCCGAAGCCGATGCCTCCGATGTCCATCAGATGGCTGGTGCAGGAGAACAGCGCGACCAGCTTGCCGTTCTTGAAGCAGGGCGTGGTGACGACGAAGTCGTTGAGGTGGCCGGTGCCCATCCAGGGATCGTTGGTGATGTAGGCGTCGCCCTCCTTCATCGTCTCCAGCGGAAAATGCGCGATGAAGTGCTTGACCGATTCCGCCATCGAGTTGACGTGACCCGGCGTGCCCGTCACGGCCTGCGCCAGCATGCGGCCGCTAAGATCGAACACGCCGGCGGAGAGATCGCCGCATTCGCGCACGATCGGGCTGAAGGCGGTGCGCAGCAGCACCTGCGCCTGCTCCTCGACCACCGCGATCAATCGGTGCCACATGATCTGAAGATCAATCAGGCTTGTGCTTGCATTATCCATGATCACGCCGCCTTTCGTTCCATGACGATGCTGCCGACACCGTCGATGTGGGCGTCAAAGCTCGTCGAGACGAATGTCGAGGTCTCGTCTTCCGCGATCACGGCAGGGCCGGCGATGGTCGCCCCTAGCTCCATGTCCTCGCGGCGGTACAAGGGAATTTCGACCAGGCGCCCCGCCCTTCCGTCGTAGAATTTGCGGCTCCCGGATGCTTTGCCGGCCGGCTTGCGCGCGACGCCATCGACGACTGGTGGATTGCGCGGCTCGGTGGTCGCAAGCACCGACCAGCTCAGCACCTCGATCGCAGCGCCCGGGATCGGGCGCTCGAACATCGCGGCATAATCCGCCTCGAAGGTTTTTCGCAAGCCGGCGAGATCGGCCGCGGTCAACGGCCGGTTCGGCAGTTCGACCGTGATCTCGTGGCCCTGGCCGACATAGCGCATGAAGGCGGCGCGGCGCTCGCGCACCGGCGCGCCGGCAGCGCCGGGCTCGACCAGCGCCCGCGCCTCGGTCGCCATCTCCTGCAGGAGGCTCGAGACCGCCGCGGTATCGAAATCGTCGAGCCGGACATGTCGGCTGCGCACCAGCTCATAGGCAATGGGTGCGGCCAGAAATCCGACGGCCGAGCCGACGCCGGCGTTGGACGGCACGATCACCCGGGAGACACCGATCTTCTCGGCAACGCGCGCCGCATGCAGCGGCGCGGCGCCGCCGAAGGCGATCAGCGTATGCTGGCCGGCCACGGCGCCACGCTCGACCGCATGCACGCGCGCCGCGCTCGCCATGTTCTCGCAGACGACCTCGTGCACTGCGTAGGCGGCATTCTCCGCTGACAGGCCCAAGGCCTCGCCGACATCGTGCAGCAACGCCTGTTTCGATAGCTCGGGATCGAGCTTGATCGTGCCGCCGGCAAAGGCGTCGGGATCGATCATGCCGAGCGCGACGTCCGCATCGGTCACCGCGGGACGCGTGCCGCCGCGGCCATAGCAGGCCGGGCCCGGCTCAGATGATGCGCTCTCGGGACCGACGGTGACGCGCTTCATGGCATCGATCCGCGCGATCGAGCCGCCGCCGGCGCCAATCTCGACCATCTCGATCACGGGAATGCGCACTGGCAGGCCCGAACCTTTCAAAAAGCGCGCGGCGCGATCGACCTCGAACACCCGCGAGGTCTCCGGCTGATACTTCTCGATCAGGCAGATTTTTGCCGTGGTGCCACCCATGTCGAAGGAGAGCACCTTGCTCTCGCCAAGTCGTGCCGCGATCTGCGCTGCGAAGATCGCGCCGCCGGCAGGACCGGATTCGACGAGACGCACCGGAAAGCGCCGCGCCGTCTCGATCGAGGTGACGCCGCCGCCGGAGGTCACGAGATAGATCGCGCCGCGAAACTGCTCGACCGCCAGCGCCTCGGCCATGCGCGCGAGGTAGCCGTCGATCAAAGGCTGCACATAGGCATTGGCGACCGCGGTCGAGGTGCGCTCATACTCGCGGATCTCGGGGCAGACCGCCGAAGACATCGTCACGGAGATGCCGGGCATTTCCTGCTCGAGAATCGCGGCCGTGCGCCGCTCATGCTCGGGATTGGCGTAGGAGTGCAGGAAGGCGATCGCGACGCTCTCGACCTTCAGCGCACGCAATTTCGGCCCCAGCGCACGCACCGCAGCCTCATCCAGCGGCAGCCGCACCGCGCCATGCGCATCGACGCGCTCGGGAACGGTGAAGCGCAGCGAACGCGGCGCCAGCGGTTTCGGCTTGTCGATGGTCAGATCGTATTGATCATAGCGGCTCTCGGTGCCGATATCGAGCACGTCGCGAAAGCCTTCGGTGGCGATCAGCGCTGTCTTGGCGCCGCGGCGCTCGATGATGGCGTTGGTCGCCAGCGTCGTGCCGTGAATGAACACGTCGATATCGCTGATATGCGCATGCGCGTCGGTGAGAATGAGACGGATGCCGTCGAGCACCGCCTGCTCGGGACGCGTCGGCGTCGTCAGCACCTTGCGCGTCCTGCGATCCTGTCCCACATCCAGCACGATATCGGTGAACGTTCCTCCGATATCGACGGCAAGCCGCACTTCGGCTCCCTCACGCATTCCAGATGTCTCCGTGCTGATCGACAGGCTCAAGTGTTGAGCAATTTGTATGCCATCGACTCGACCGATGGCAATGCGCTCTGCGATTTTGCCGGACACCTATGCGATAGCCAAGGATGCGCGCGGCTCAGCCGTTGAATGCCGCCTGCGCCTCCGGCAGATCCCAGATCTTCCCGATCGCGGCTGCGCCTTGCGCGGTGATCGCGGCCTCATTGCCATGAACGTAGCGGCCAGCATCGATGAGCACGCGACCGTCGACCACGACCTGGTCGATATTGGCGCGGTTGGCGAGCGCGACCAATGCACGCCTGACATCGAAGAGCGGCTGCAAATGCGGGTGGGTGAGATCGACGACGGTGAGATCGGCGGTCGCGTCCGGCGCAATCCGGCCGAGATCGGGCCGCTTGATGATGTCGGCAGCGGTTGCCGTGATCGACTCGATCAGCTCGGGAGAATTCGCGACATCGGCGCGTTGCGACGACGTCTTGGAGATGAGCGAGGCGGCGTTGAGTTCGCCAAGCAGGTCCATGTTATAGCCGTCGGTGCCGACCACGGTGCGGACGCCATGGCTGGCGAAGCGGCTGAATGCCGCAGTCACGCCGGCGCGCGCGAACACGCGTGGGCAGTTCAGCACGGTCGCGCCGCGCGCGGCCATCAGCTTGAGGTCGTCATCGGTGCTGGTGATGCAGTGCGCGGCCAAAAGATCGGGCGCGAGCAGCCCCAACCAGTCCAGATATTCCGCCGGCGTGCGCCCGCCATAGCGCTTGCCGATGGTCTCGACCTCGGCGCGGCTCTGGGCCAGGTGGGTCGTGATGGGAACACCAAGCTCGCGCGCCCTTGCAGCACAGGCTTTCAGCAGATCGGGCCCGCAGGTGTCGGTCGCGTGCGGGCTCATCGCAAGGCCAATGCGCCCCTCGCCACGGCCGTTCCAGCGCTGATAGAGCGCGTCCCAGGTCGCCATATCAGCCGCCCCGTCGTCGCCGGCATAACGGACCACACCGTCGGGACCGGCCTTGGCGTCCGATGTCGAAAACAGGTAGGGTGCGCCGTAGAACCGGATGCCCATCTCCTCGGCGGCATCGAACATCTCCGGAATGGAGTTGCGGAACGGCTCCATCACGGTGGTGGCGCCGCCCTTCAGGAGCTGGAGAATGCCGAGCCGCGCGACGGCCAGACGCTCTTCCGGCGACAACAGGTCGGCGCCGCGCTTGGTTAGCGGCAGGAGCACGGTGTAGACGATGCTCTGATTGTTGCGACGGCCGTTGCCGTCCTCGGTGTGGCTGCGCGCCACCGCTTCACTGAAGCAGTGATTATGCAGGTTCAACAGGCCCGGCAGGATGAAACGGCCAGGACGGTCATAGACCTGATCGGCGCTCGGCTTGTCGCGCGTCACCGTGGCGATCCTCTTGCCCTCGACCAGGACCCAATGATCGCGCAAGACATCCTGCGCGCCGTCCTTGCGTGCCAAGACATAGCTGCCGAAGATCGCGATCGTGCTCATGCGGGGCGTACGTTCCAGAAGACGGCGGTGCCGTCGAGAATGCCGGTGATGTTCTTGCGGTAGGCGGTCGGCTGCTTGTACAGGCCGATCGGCAAATAAGGGATTTCCTCGAAGGCCAGCGCCTGGATCTGGCGGCAGATGCGCTGCTGCTCGGCGAGCTCAGAGGCAGCAAGCCACGCGCTGCGAAGAGCGCCCATCTTCTCGCTCTTGTACCAGCCGGCGACCTTGCCTTCGCCGCGCAAATTGGTATTCCCCGCCGGATTGAGCCAGTCGATGCCTTGCCAGTTGCCAACCGCAGCACTCCAGCCGCCCTGCGGAAGCGGCTCCTTCTTCAACTGCCGTTGCAGCACGACTGCGAAATCGAGCGCAGCGTATTCGACGTTCATGCCAGCCTTGCGCAACGTGTCGGCGGCGATCTCACCGAGGGGACGCTGCGCGAGCGAATTGGTTGGCACAAGCAGCACGATCTTCTCGCCATTGTAGCCGGCGGCCTTCAGCTCCGCCTTGACCTTGGCGTAGTCGCGCGGACCGCGGAAGACGTCGAGCCCGACCTCGCTCGCCATCGGCGTGCCAGGAGCAAAGAAGCCGATCGGCGACACCTGATAGGCCGGATCGATACCCGCAACCGCCGTCATGAACGACGACTGGTCGATCGCGCCCAGCAATGCGCGGCGAACCGCGGGATTGTCGAACGGCGGCTGGAGATGATTGAGCCGCAGCATGCAGGTGTAGCCACGCGGATCAAGCACGCGCGTTTCGATGTCGCCCGCCGCCTTGATCACCGGCAACAGATCGTGCGGCGTCGTTTCCTGCCAATCCTGCTCGCCGGTCTGGAGCGCCGCGACGCCGGTGCCGGCGTCCGGCGTCGTGGTCCAGACCACGCGGTCGTAGTGCACGATCTTGGGGCCGGCGGTCCAATCCGGCTTGCCGTCGCTGCGCGGCTGGTAGCGGTCGAACCGGGCATAGGCGTTGCGCGCGCCCTGTACGCGCTCGTCGGCGAGATAGCGGAACGGCCCACTGCCGATCACCTCCGTCAACGGCTTGAACGGATCCTGGCTCGCCAGACGCTCCGGCATCATGAAGCAGGCGTTGATCGCGGCCTTGCCGAGCGCTTGCGGCAATAGCGGAAACGGATGCTTGAGACGGAAGCAGATGGTACGGTCGTCGGCAGCCGACAGCTCCTCGGTCGCCTCCATCAGCTCGCCGCCAAAGCCGTCACGCGCCGCCCACCGGCGGATGCTCGCGACGCAATCGCGCGCCAGCACGCGCTCGCCATCGTGCCAGAGCAGGCCGTCGCGCAAAGTCAGGTCCCACTGGAGCCCGTCATTGGAGATGACATGACCCGACAGCATCTGCGGCGAGACCTGGAGCGAGGCGCTCATGCCGTAGAGCGTGTCGTAGACCATGAAGCCGTGGTTGCGCGACACCTGCGCGGTCGAATAGATCGGGTCGACGAAGGCGAGATCGATCACCGGGATGAAGCGCAGCGTGGTCTGCTCCTCGGCGCGCAAGATCCCCGGCAGCGACAGTGCCGGTGCTGCGGCTGCGGCCTTGAGCAGGGAGCGGCGAGAGATCGGCATCGAACAAGACTCCTATGACGCAAGACGCGCGAGACGGCCGATCGGCGCGCCCTGCACCTCATCGTCGCGCATGACGGCGTGGCCGCGCACGATGGTGGCAACGGGCCAGCCCGTGATCTTCTTGCCCGCGAACGGTGTCCAGCCACAGGGAGAGACGATCCAGGAATCCTCGATGGTGCGCTTCGCCTTCATGTCGACCAGCGTGAAATCGGCGTCGTAACCTGCAGCCAGCCGTCCCTTCCCGACGAGGCCGTAGACCCGCGCAGGCCCGGCGGCCATCAGATCGACCATCCGCGACAGCGAGAGCCGGCCGGCATTGACGTGATCGAGCATGACTGGAACGAGTGTCTGCACACCGGTCAGTCCCGCCGGGCAATCCGGCCAGGGCAGTTCCTTGGCGGCGCGCGAATGCGGCGCGTGATCGCTGCCGATGGTGTCGGCGATGCCGTCGCGCACGGCGGCCCAACTCGCCTCTCGATGCCGCTCGCCGCGGATCGGCGGGTTCATCACGCCAAATCCCTTCAGCGCATCGTAGCATTCCGGCGCCACCTGCGTCAGATGGTTGACCAGCACCTCCACGGTCGCGACATCGCGATAGTCGCGCAAATAGTTCAGCTCCTCCGCCGTGGAGACATGGAGGATGTGCGCCGGACGACCGGTCTTGCGCGCCAGCGCCATCAGGCGGCGGGTACCGAGGAAGGCGCATTCCTCGTCGCGCCACTCCATGTGCGAGCGATGCGGCATGCCGCGCGAAAACATCGGCTTGCGCGCCTGGAGGCGATATTCGTCCTCGCTGTGATAGGCGATGCGGCGACGCCCTGCTCGCATCAACTTTTCCAGATGCTCGTCGTCCTCGACCAGCAGCGACGCCGTGGACGAGCCGGCGAACACCTTGATGGCGCATACGCCGGTCTCGCTTTCGAGATGCGCGAGCTCGCCGATATTGGTTTTGGCGCCGGCGATGTAGAGACCGATGTCGCAAAAGCTCTGCGCTTCCGCGTAACCGCGTTTCCAGTCGAGCCGCTCCTGATCGACGATCGGCGGATTGGTGTTGGGCATGTCGAACAGCGTGGCGATGCCGCCGAGCACGGCGGCACGCGTGCCGGTGCCGAGTGTCTCCACCGTCGCGTCACCAGGATCGCGCAGATGGACGTGGCTGTCGATCAGGCCCGGCAGGACGTGAAGGCCGCTGGCGTCGATGGCCTGATCGGCCGTGTCGGCCGGAGTCGCGGATAGCGTCGCAATGCGCCCGCCGGAGATGCCGACGTGGGCTGCGTCCTCGCCCCAGGGCGTGACGCAGGTGCCGTTCCGGATCAGGAGATCAAAATGCATCGTTCGCCCTTCATGCTTGCAACAACACCGCGCCGATCGCCGCAGCGACCGCCTGCTGCGCCGGCTCGACCACGGGAACGCCGATCGCGTCCTCGATCGCGGCGCGATGCGAGGCCATGCCTGCGCAACCCATCACGACGACATCGGCGTGGACTTGCATGACAAGCGCGCGGCCCGCCTCGATCAGGCGTCCACGGATATCGGCGCTCGCCGTTTCCGCCGCGCTCGCGCCGACCGACCAGCTTCCGGCATAGCGACCGTCCACCCCCATCTGCCGCACCATGCGCTGCTGGCGGCGAATGCTTTGCGGCGATAGCGCGATGATGCCAAAGCGCTCGCCGAGCGTCAGCGCGTGCAAGATGCCCCATTCGGCAATGCCCATCACCGGGCGGCCGCCGGCCGCCTCGCGCACCGCGTGCAGGCCGGGATCGCTGAAGCAGGCAAGCACGAAGGCATCGGCATCCTCGCGCGCGACGCGATTGACGAGCGGCATCACGACACTGTCGGCGTCGCGCTGCGAGGTGATGCTGGGCGGGCCTTCGGGCAAGCCCACCACCACGATCTCGGGCCCGCCGGGAATCCGCAGTGGCGCGACGGCTTCGTCGATCGCCGCCGTGACCGCCGCGGACGAGTTCGGGTTGATCGTGAGGATGCGACGGCGGGTCATGCTTGGCTCAACGCTTGGCAGCCTCATGGCGCTGGAAGTTGGCGGCGATGGCCTCGCCGGTCGTGATCCAGAGGTCCGGACAGGATTTTGCGTAGGTCAAAAATTCGCGCAACAGACGAAGTCGCATGGGACGTCCGCTGCATTGCGGATGCAGCACGGTGGTGACCATCGCGCCCCAGTCGCGGATCTCGTCGAGCTCGTCCTTCCAGATCGAGAGCACGTGCTCCTTGGGGAAGATCGGCCGCGGGCTGAAGCGGGCGGAAAGGCCATGCATCCAGTCATCATAGCTCGCGGTCACCGGCAGCTCGATCGTGCCCGGTTTACCGTCGGACAGACGGTGACGATAGGGCCGCACATCGTCGCGGAACGAGGACGTATAGACGATGCCGTGGCGCACGAGCGCTGCGCGCAGCTCCTCGGTGAACTCGCCATAGGGCGCGCGGTAGCCGATCGGCCTGACGCCGAGCCGGCGCTTCAGTGCGTCAAAACCGCGCTCGAGCTCCTCCTCGATCCAGGGATCGCCGGGATCGGGCAAAAGGTGATGATAGCCGTGATGGCCGATCTCGTGGCCGGCCTTGAGAATGGATTCGGCCATCGCCGGATGCGCATCGACCGACCATCCCGTGACGAAGAAGGTCGCCTTGAGATCGAGCTGATCGAGCAGCTCCAGCAGCTTCGGCGTGCCGACGCGCGCCTCAAAGCCGCCATAGCTCATAGTGATCAGGCGCTGTGCGTGAAGCGCATCCTTGCTGGTCCATGCGCTCTCGGCGTCTACGTCGAACGACAGGAACATCGCCGACGTATAGGGTTTTGGCCAGGGATAGTGGGGCGCAGGGTCCGCGGTGTTTGCCGGGATGAGCGGGATGCTCTGAAGTGCCTTACTGTCCAGCATTGATGGTCGCCTTCTCTATTCCGTTGTCGTTCAATTTCCATTTCGCCAGCAGCGCACGATAGGTGCCATCAGCGATCAGCGCATCGATGGCCTCGACCATCGCCTGCTGAAGCGCCTTTTCCTTGACCGGCAGCGCGATGCCCGTGAACTGCGTCGCGAAGGCGTCGCCGACCGGCGCATAGATGCCGGGCTCCAGGTCCATGATATAGGGCAGCGTCTCGTTGCCCTGCACGGCGGCGTCGATGCGGCCCTGCCTGAGCTGCGTGCGCGCATCGGCCGAGCCGTCGGTGCCGACGAACTGGATCTGGTTGCCGCCGCAATTCTTCTCGCTCCACGCCGCGATCTCGGCCGGGAACATGGTGCGGCGGCTGGCGCCAACCTTCTTGCCGCACAGCGCGGCCATGTCCTTGAACTCGGCTGCGCGGGATTGCTGCACGAAGAATTTCGGACCGCTGCGCAAGTAATCGACGAAGGACGCGATCTCGTGCCGACTCGCATAATCGGTGAAACCCGACAGGATCGCGTCCACCCGGCCTGTCGAGATCGACGGCATGAACTCGGCGAAACTGGTCTCCTGCCATTCGACCTTGACGCCGAGCTTGCGACCGAGCGCCTCGCCGAGATCGATGTCGAAGCCGGACAGCGCGTTGGTGGCGGGATCTCGGAACTCCATTGGCGGATAGTTCGGCACCAGCGCGACCTTGATGCTGCCTCGTTTGGCGATCTCGGCCGGCAGCTCGATCGCCATCACTGATGCCGTTGTCGCACAAACCAATGCCGCCGCAACCAACACTCTCATCATCGAAACGCCCCCATTCAGATCACCGCGGAAAGAAAAGCCTTGGTACGCGCCTCGCGCGGCGCGCCGAGCACGTCGGATGCCGTCCCGGATTCGACGATCGCACCCTGGTCCATATAGACGACGCGGTCGGCGACCTCGCGGGCGAAGCCGAGCTCATGCGTCACCACCATCATGGTCATGCCGCTTTGCGCGAGCTTCTTCATCACAGCGAGCACCTCGCCGACGAGCTCGGGATCGAGCGCGCTGGTCGGCTCGTCGAACAGCATCAGCATTGGTTTCATCGCGAGCGCCCGCGCGATCGCGACACGCTGCTGCTGGCCGCCCGAGAGCTGCGCGGGATAAGAATCAGCTTTGGTCGCAAGGCCGACACGCCTGAGGAGCTCGATGGCTTCACCGCGCACCTCGTCGGATTTCCTGCCCTGCACCTGCACCGGGCCTTCGGTGATGTTCTCCAGCGCGGTCTTGTGCGGGAACAGGTTGAAGCGCTGGAACACCATGCCGGTCTTCAGCCGTTGCCGCGCGATCTGCCGCTCGGTCAGGCGATAGAGCCGCCCGCCCTCCTCGCGCACGCCGAGCAGCTCGCCATCGAGCCAGATGCCGCCACTGTCGATCGTCGTGAGCTGGTTGACGCAGCGGAGCAGCGTGGTCTTGCCCGAGCCGGACGCGCCGATCAGGCACATCACCTCGCCGGGCCACACGTCGAGCGAGACGCTTCTGAGAGCCTGGAACTCTCCAAAATGCTTGCTAACGGAGCGGATCGCGACGAGGGGCTTTGTCATCGGGCAAACCGCAATGTGCCGCGGGCAAAGCGTCGCTCGAGCAGCATCTGGAGCGGCGTCAGGATCGACACCACCAGGAGGTACCAGAGCCCGGCGACGATCAGCAGCTCGATCACGCGCGAGTTGGCGTAGTAGATGTTTTCCGCGTTGTGCAGCACCTCCGGATACTGGATGACGCTGGCGAGCGAGGTCGCCTTGACGAGGCCGATGAACTCGTTGCCGATCGGCGGAATCACGACCCGCATCGCCTGCGGTAAGATGATCCGGCGCAGCGCGCGCAAGCGCCCCATGCCGATCGCCTGCGCCGCCTCATATTGCCCGATGTCGACCGACAACATGCCGGCGCGCATCACCTCGGAGGTGTAGGCGCCCTGGTTGATGCCGAGCCCGAGCAGTGCCGCAAGGAACGGCGTCATGACATCGACCGCGCGGGCGCTCCACAGGCCGGGAATGCCGATGGTCGGAAACACCAGTGCAAGATTGAACCACAACAGCAGTTGCAGGATCAGCGGCGTGCCGCGGAACAGCCAGGTGTAGCCGGCAGCCACGGACTTCAGCACCGGATTCGGCGACAGCCGCATGATCGCCACGACCACGCCGAGGACAATACCGAGCGCCATCGCGAGCACGGCCATCACCATGGTATTGACGATGCCCTCGATGATCACTTTCGCCGTCAGGAAGCGGCTGACATAGGACCATTCGATCTGGCCGCCCGCGAAGGCGCGGCCAATGGCAGCCAGCACCAGAACGATCAGCGCCGCGCTGAGCCAGCGAAACCAGTGCGGCTCGCGCGCGACGTGCAGCCCGGACAGGTCGGGAAATCCCTCCGCGAGTGCGGGCGCGGCCTTCATTGCGGCGCCGCGTTCATCAAGGGCTTCTCGACGGCGTTCGCGCCCAATCCCCATTTGTCGAGAATAGCCTTGTAGGATCCATCGGCGATCATGGCGGCGAGCTTGTCCGTCACCACCTCGCGCAGGGCCGCATCATCCTTGCGGAACATGACGCCCTGAAAACCCTTGGCGAAGGGCTCGCCGACAACGCGGTACTTGCTGGCCTCCTGCGATTGCGCATAGGGCAAGGTCTCGCTGCCCTGCACGGCGGCGTCGATGCGGCCCTGCTTGAGCTGGTTGCGGACGTCGATCGAGTTCTCGCCGGGAACGTACTGGATGCCCGGCTTGCCGGCCGCCTCGCAATTCTGCTTGCTCCACTTCTCGATCTCGACCGGGAAGCTGGTGCTGCGCGTGGTGCCGACCTTCTTGCCGCAGAGATCGGTCGCGGCTTTCGCCTCGCTCTCGGCCATGACGAAGAACTGCGGGCCCGTGGTGAGATAGTCGACGAAATCCGCGGTCTCGCGCCGCGAGGCGCGATCCGAGATACCGCTGATGATAAAATCGGCGCGCTTGGTCTGGAGCGAGGGGATCAGCTCGGCAAACGGCGTTTCGCTCCAGACGATCTTGAGGCCGCCGAGCCGCTTGGCGAGCTCGTTCGCAAGATCGATGTCGAGCCCGACGAGTTCACCCGTCGCGGGATCGCGATATTCCATCGGCGCGTAGGTCGAGTTGACCGTGAGCTTCAACGTGCCTGCCTGCTTGATCTCCGCCGGAAGCTCGGCCGCCTGCGCGGACGTCACGGCGGCCAACGCTGCGGTCTTCAGGAAGTGCGAGAGGCGTGTCATGTCAGCTCCTTCCAACGCCGCAATCGGCTGTCTGATTGTTAGTCCGCGTCGAGAACGGCCGGCTCGATGACGCCAGCGCGTTCGGTGATCACCCTGTATTGCTCCGGCCGCCGGTGGGCGGCGAAGTTGAACATCTTGTCCTTGCCCTGACGGCAGAGGTCGAGATCGATGTCGGCGACGATCACCTCATCGGTCAGCGTCTCGGCCTGAGCGACGATGCGGCCGTTGGGATCGACGATGCAGGAGCCGCCGATCAATCCGGAGCCGTCCTCCTCGCCCGCCTTTGCTACCGAGATCGCCCAGGTCGCGTTCATGTAGGCGTTGGCCTGCGTCACCAGCGTCGAGTGGAAGGTGCGAAGGCTCGCGTCTTCCGTCGTGCCGCCATTGGGATCATAGGCCGCCGAATTGTAGCCGATGCAGACGAGCTCGACGCCTTGCAGACCGAGCACGCGCCAGGATTCCGGCCAGCGCCGGTCGTTGCAGATCATCATGCCCATGATCGCGTGGGCCCAGGCCGAGCCGGCGCGGAAGGCTGGAAAGCCGAGATCGCCATATTCGAAATAGCGCTTCTCGAGCTGCTGATAGCGCGCGCCCGGCCGCGGCTCGACCGAGCCCGGCAGATGCACCTTGCGATAGCGGCCGAGAATCTCGCCGTCGCGATCGACCAGGATGGAGCAATTGTAGCGGCGGCCGTCTGCTGTCAGCTCGGCATAACCGACATAGAAGCCGACGCGGAGCGCATGCGCGCGTTCGAACAGCCTTGCGACGGCCGGGTTCGGCATGCCGCGCTCGAAATAGTGGTCAAGCGCCGCGCCTTCGAGCAGCCAGCGCGGAAAGAAGGTGGTGAAGGCAAGCTCAGGAAATACCACGAGGCTGGCGCCACGCGCGGCCGCCTCCTCCAGCAGCTTCAGCATCCGGTCAAGCGTATGCGCGCGCGTATCGGCTTTTTGCGTCGGCCCCATCTGGGCGGCGGCGGCGCGAAGGACACGAACCAAGACTGCCTCCAATCTGTGCGCGCTGCTGCCTCATTGGGCGAAAGAACTCTTTGATCCAGCGTGCAAATCCGCGGCCATTACGCGGAAACGGGAGTTGAAAAGCAATTCATTGTGCTATGATATTTTGGCCGAGAGTATAATCAGGACTTATATGAACCTGCGCCAGCTCGAGATCCTGCGTGCCGTCATTCGCCACCGCACCACGGTCGCGGCGGCGGACGAGCTGGCGCTCTCGCAACCCGCGGTCAGCAACGCACTGAAGACGATGGAGGCGCAGGCGGGCTTTGCGCTGTTCGAGCGCGTCAACAACCGCCTGTTCCCGACCGCAGAAGCGATGGCGCTCTACAAGGAGAGCGAGGCGATCTTCGCGCTCCATGCCAAGCTCGAAAGCCGTGTGCGCGATCTGCGGGAGAACCGCTCGGGGCATCTGTCGCTCGTGGCGACGCCGCCGCTCGCCTACAGCATCATTCCCTCTGCCCTGTCCGGCTTCCTGCGCCGCCGTCCGGAGACGCGGGTCTTTTTCGACGTTCGTCGCTACGAGGGTATCATCGAGGGCGTGCTGAGCCATGTCGCCGAGCTCGGTTTCGCGCTTGGTCTCACCCACCATCCCGGCATCGCTCATGAGGTGGTGCATACCGGGGAGATGGTTTGCGTCCTACCGCCAACGCATCCGCTCGCCGCGCAGCCGGTCGTCTCCGCCTCCGATCTCGTCGGCCTGCCCTTCATCGGGCTCGAACGCGGCACCCGGCTGGGCGAAGCCGTGCGCGACAGTTTTGCCCGTGCAGGCGCGCCATTCCAGCCGACCGTCGAGGTGCGCTACTGCAACACGGCCTGCGTGCTCGCGGCCGCCGGCGTCGGCGCGGCGGTGGTCGATCCATTTTCGCCGCGGCAGAACGGCGGCAACGGCCTGGTCGTGCGGACATTCGCGCCGTCGACGCGCGCGGTCGCCTACATGCTGTGGTCGGAAGCAGAGCCGCTGTCGCGCCTGGCGAAGGCCTTCCTCAATGAAGTCCGCAAGGAGAGCAGGCTTCTGGAGAGCGGAACACAACAGGAGGCAAGGCGCGACTGAGCTTGCGCAGGCACGCACAATCTCTTAACCGAGGAACACATGGCACGCATCACCATCATCGAGACGGGAGCCGTCCCTCGCAAATATCGCGAACGCCACGGCTCCTTTCCGGACATGTTCGAACACATGATCCGCACTGAGGATCCTTCTGCTGCGTTCGACGTCGTCAGCATTCCCGATGGCGAGGCGCTTCCTGACCCGCACCAGTTGGAGGCGATCCTGATCACCGGCGCGGCGGCCGGCGTCTACGACGGGCTCGACTGGATCGCGCCGCTCGAAGAATTCGTGCGCAGCGCCCATGCCAACGAGACGCCGATGGTCGGGGTCTGCTTCGGGCACCAACTGATCGCGCAGGCACTCGGCGGCGTGGTCCGCAAATCGGACAAGGGCTGGGGCATCGGCCGGCACGTCTATCAGGTGGCGCCTGATAACGGCGTCATCGGCGGCGAGCAGCTCGCCATCGCCTGCTCGCACCAGGACCAGGTCATCGAGCCACCGCGGGACGCGCGGACGATCCTGTACTCGGAATTCGCACCGCGCGCCGGCCTGCTCTACGCCAACGGCACGACGCTCTCGGTGCAGCCGCATCCGGAATTCGACGCGGGCTTCGCGCAAGTCTGCTGCGCGCTCCGCGAAGGCCATGCGCCGGACGACGTCGTCGCCACCGCGAAAGCCTCGTTGGCCGAGCCGCTGGACAGCGCGAAACTGGGCGGCGCGATCGCGAGGTTTCTGACCCGAAAGTCCATCTCCTCATCCTCAGGAGCGCGCACTTACGCGCGTCGCGGAGGATAGAGACCGAGATGCAGCGGCGGAGGCCTTCATGGTTCGAGACGCCGCTTCGCGGCTCCTCACCATGAGGGGCAATGGTATTCCTGGAAGCTAGAACGGACTGTCGCCCAGCCCCGCCACATCCGCAGGCCTTGGCCCCGGCGCGGGCCAGTGGAAGCGACGATCCCCCTCCGCGATCGCGATGTCGTTGATCGACGCCTCGCGCCGATTCATCAATCCGTGCTCGTCGAACTCCCACTGCTCGTTGCCGTAGGAGCGATACCACTGGCCGCTCGCATCGTGCCATTCGTACTGGAAGCGCACAGCGATGCGGTTGCCGTCGAAAGCCCAGAGATCCTTGATCAGGCGGTAGTCGAGCTCCTTTGCCCATTTGCGGGTGAGAAACGCCACGATCGCCTCGCGCCCGTGAAAGACTTCCGAGCGATTGCGCCAGCGGCTGTCCTCGGTATAGGCGAGCGCGACGCGCTGCGGATCGCGCGAATTCCAGGCGTCCTCGGCCATGCGGGCTTTTTGCGCGGCGGTCTCTCTCGTGAAGGGCGGAAGCGGCGGACGCGACATGGCTGGCCTCATCGGTTGGGGACACGCAAATCTACGCTCGCGCGGCTGGAAGTCGATGGCCCCTTCCCTATTGGCTCATTTCGAAATCACATCGGCCTTCATCAGGTTGCGGATCGATTTCGGGATCGGCTGGGCGCGGCCACCGCTGATGAAGGCGACGCGCACTTCGGCTTTGACCAGCACGTCCTCGCTGCGCCGGATCTCCTGTGCCAGCATGATCGAGGCGCCCTTCACCGCGATCGGCCAGGTCACGACGTCGAGCACGTCATCCATGCGCGCGGGTTTCAGGAAATCCAGATGCATCGAGCGCACCACGAAGGCGAAGCCGGCGTCTTCCGTCTCCGCCTGCTCGAACAGCGCCTGCTGCTCAGCGCCCATCAGCCGCAGATGATTGGTGCGGCCGCGCTCCATGAAACGCAGATAGTTGGCGTGATAGACGATGCCGGAAAAATCCGTGTCCTCGTAGTAGACGCGGACCTGCATGTGGTGGCGGCCGTTGCGGATCTCGCCGTCGAGATGGGCTGTCACGTCGCGAGCCTCGGTTCATTGTCGAAGCTTCGTGTTTTGCGCAAATCAGCCCAACGCGCAAGCAGTGGCTACGACACCGCCTGCCCTGCATTTCCAAGTGTCACCAGCACGATTTCCGGGGGAACACCGAGGCGGAAGGGCATGAGGCTGCAACCGAGCCCGCCGGAGACGATGATGTCGCAATTCTTGCGGATATGGCCATAGGAGAGTTCCTGTCCCGACGGCGCAATCGGCGACCAACCGAGCAGCCGCACCTGGCCACCGTGGGTATGACCGGAGAGCTGCAGCGCGACGCGCGACGGCACGCGTGCGGCAATGTCCGGCTCATGCGCGAGCAGGATTACGGGTGCGCTGTCGGTGATCTTGCCGAGCGTGACGGCGAGATCGTCGACGCCAACGCGGCGGAGGGGACGAAAGCGTCGCGCCGGCACATAGGCGAGTTGATCGCCGAGCCCAGCGAGCCAGAACGGACGGCCCGCGTAGACCAGGCGCTGCGCGTCATTTTCGTAGACCGGAATCCCGGCGGCTTCCAGCGCCTGCCGTGCAACCGGATGCCCCTTGCCTTCGCGCTGCACGGTCCGGTCGTCCCACCAATCGTGATTGCCCAGGATCGCGTGCACACCGAGCGGCGCCTTCAGACGACTCAGCACCGACGCCCATTCGCCCGCCGGAATGGCCCGCCTCATATGGCGCTGGCTGACGACGTAATCGCCGAGCAGGACGGTCAAATCGGGGGCGAGGCCATTGGTGCGCGCAACGATGCCCTCGATCCGATCGAGCGACATCCAGGGATCGCAGGCGTGGAGATCGGCGATGACCGCGATCTTCAGCCTGAAATCGGAAGGCCATTGCGACGGCGAGAGGTCGTAGCGGGTCACTCGCAGCTGCGCCGGTTCGACGCCGAAGCCATAGGCCGCGGTCGAGACGCCAAAGGCGCCGAACCCGCCCATCAATCGCAAGAGATGCCGCCGAGAAAACATGAGATCCTTACCCGTGATGCAGGCAGAGAGTGACGAGCGATTGTAGCGGAATTCGGTTGCGTTTGTGCAGATCGTCAGCAGAAACGTTAACGGTCCCTCGCGCCGACCAGCGCATCCAGACGCGTCTTCAATTCGTCGGACGCCCGGTAATACCAGACGCCGCCGAGCAAGTCATGGAATCGCCTGTCGGCGCGGGCCTCGCGCTCGATACGGTCGATCGTGCGCAGGCTGATCACGTCCTCGAGAGGGCCTGCCGCCAGCAGCGACAGCAGCACGGGATTGGACTCCACCTTGAGGATCTCCAGGATCAGGTCGATCATCCGGTCGGGATCATCCTCGCGCAAATCGCGCTCGAAATCCATGATCACGAACAGATTGTCGTCCTGGTCGCGGTCGGACCTGGAATATTGCTCGATCCAGGCCTGCGCCAGCTCGGACAGCGACAGGCCAGCGCAATCGAGCGGCCCGCGCGGAGTGCGCTGGGCCATGTGATCGGCATGCCAGGCCGCATCATTGGCGATCCCGGCGATGCGCCGCATCAGCGGCTCCTGCTCGCCCAGATGCACGCCCCCGAGCAGCCACCGCAGCCGCGCATTGTGCTTCGCCTCATGCTCGATACGCACGATCACCTCGTCGCCGTGGGCGTAGAGCAGCGCCAGCAAGAACTTGTCGTTGAGCTGCATCACCGTCGGCTTGTCGGTCTCGGTCCTCAGCACGTCAAGAATGAGATCGAGCGCACACTGCGGCCGGCGATGCGGCAGACGATCGAAATAGAGTTTTAGCGCCCAGACACTGCCGGCCTGGTCGCGCCGGCTGACGCGCTGAAGCGCGCACCACATCGAGGCCAGCTCGGCCAGCGGCATCGGATCGAGAAGCGCTTCAGTCTCGTCAGGCGTCCGCAGTTGCGGTGCGGACGCGATGGTTTCAAGCAGTGTTGCGTGCTCACTCAGCCCCATTCTTCCCACTCCAGCCAATGTGCAGTAACGGCGCCCCCGATCGCCGCGGGTCCGCATTAGTGGGAGCACAAAACAGGTGGGTTCAACGTCGCTCTAGTCGTCGCTCTCGTCCGTGCCGAACAAGCCGAACTGTGCCGTATCGCGCGAGGGCTCAGCAAGGCCGAGATGGCGGAAGGCGTGCGTGGTGAGGAGACGGCCGCGCGGGGTGCGCTGGAGATAGCCGCACTGGATCAGATAGGGCTCGATGATGTCCTCGATCGCGTCGCGCGGCTCGGACAGCGCGGCCGCCATGGTCTCGACGCCGACCGGGCCGCCGCCATAGTTCAGCGCGATCGTCGAGAGGTAGCGCCGGTCCATGGCGTCCAGGCCCGCGGCATCGACCTCGAGCGCGCTCAGCGCATGGTCGGCGATCTCGCGATCAATGGTATCGGCGTTCGCAGCCGAAGCGAAATCGCGCACCCGCCTGAGCAGCCGGCCGGCGATGCGCGGCGTGCCGCGGGCGCGGCGCGCGATCTCGTTGGCGCCATCCGGGCTCATGCCGACATTGAGCACGCGCGCACCGCGGCTGACGATACCTTCCAGCTCCTCGACCGTATAGAAGTTCAGCCGGATCGGAATGCCGAAACGATCGCGCAGCGGATTGGTGAGAAGGCCGGCACGCGTCGTCGCGCCGACGAGGGTGAACTTTGCGAGCTCGATCTTGACCGAGCGCGCCGCCGGGCCCTCGCCGATGATGAGGTCGAGCTGGAAATCCTCCATCGCGGGATAGAGCACCTCTTCCACTGCGGGGCTCAGGCGATGGATCTCGTCGATGAAGAGCACGTCGCGTTCTTCCAGATTGGTCAGAAGCGCGGCGAGATCGCCGGCCTTGGCGATCACGGGGCCCGATGTGGCGCGAAAGCCGACGCCGAGCTCGCGCGCCACGATCTGCGCCAGCGTGGTTTTGCCGAGGCCGGGGGGCCCCACGAACAACACGTGATCCAGCGCCTCGCCGCGCTTGCGCGCAGCCTCGATGAAGATGGAGAGGTTCTTGCGCGCCTGCTGCTGGCCGACGAACTCGGTGAGCGACTGCGGACGCAGCGCCGTGTCGCCGACATCGTCGCTGCGGCGCTCGGGCGTGACGATGCGGGAGGGCGTGTTCACTCGTTGCCTCGCCGGTACTTGTTCGGCAACAGCTCGCCGATGCTCGCAACCTTCGGCTCGCGGCCGTTGTCGGGAACGATGACCCGCGCCTTGGCGTCATAGTCATGGATCAACTCGCGGCAGATGCCGCAGGGCGAGACGACGGCGATATCGCCGGGTTCGCCTGGCTTCGGATGACGCACCGCGACGATGGTCTCGATGCCGTGATCGCCCGTCTCCGTAATGGCGCGTCCGATCGCGATCGCCTCCGCGCAGACCGCGTTGCGGCCGATATAGGCGTCGATGTTCACGCCCGTGACGATGCGGCCATCGCGGGTGCGCATCGCAGCCCCCACCTCCTGCCATTTGTTGCGATAGCGCTGGCTGATCGCCTTGGTCGCGGCGGCAATGAGTTCCTTGTCTTTATTGCTCAGCATGGTGGGAAATACATTCCTTCGTCAGTCAACGGCCGCGCAGGATAGTCTATTTTGACAATTCTTTCAGACCCAGGCGAATGAGCTGCGCGGTTTCCGCATTCTCGCCGGCATTGCGTGACGCCGTGGCAATGGCGGCTGCCGCCTGCGGCTGGCCGTAGCCGAGATTGACCAGCGCGGAGATCGCGTCCGCGACGGGTCGCGGGGCGCGCTGGTCGTCGACGGCGCCGGCGAGGTGCACGACGTGCGGATCGACATTGGCGAATGCCGGCGCCTTGTCCTTCAATTCGGTGACGATGCGCTCGGCGACCTTGGGACCGACGCCGGGCGTGCGCGACACCGCGGCCTTGTCGCGCAGCGCGATCGCGTTCGCGAGGTCAGCCGGCGACAGCGTGCCGAGCACGGCGAGAGCAACCTTGGCACCGACGCCCTGCACGGTCTGGAGCAGGCGAAACCATTCGCGCTCCTGGTCGGAGCGGAAGCCGAACAGTTTGATCTGATCCTCGCGGACGTAAGTTTCGATCGAGAGCACGGCGGCTTCGCCGGGCGAGGGCAGATGCTGCAGCGTGCGCGTCGAGCAATGCACCTGGTAGCCGACGCCGCCGACGTCAAGGATAACGAAATCCTCGCCGTAGGAATCGATCAGGCCCTTGAGCTTGCCGATCATAACCCGACCACCTTCAAGCGCAGGGCGGCACTCTGCCGGTGATGGGCGTGGGTAATGGCGATGGCGAGGGCGTCGGCGGCGTCCGCCGACGGCGGCTCGGCCTTGGGCAGCAGGATCTTCAGCATCACCGCGATCTGGTTCTTGTCGGCATGACCGGCGCCGACCACGGTCTTCTTGACCTGGTTGGGCGCGTATTCGGCCACCGTGATGCCGAACATCGCGGGCGCCAGCATGGCAACGCCGCGGGCCTGGCCGAGCTTCAGCGTCGCGACGCCGTCCTTGTTGACGAAAGTCTGCTCGACCGCGGCTTCCATCGGCTTGTGGTTGGAGAGCACGGCAGCGAGCCCCTCGTGGATCGCGAGCAGCCGGCTCGACAGCGGTAGCCCGTCCGGCGGTTCCACCGAGCCGCAGGCGACATAGACGAGGCGATTGCCCTCGGCCTCGATCACGCCCCAGCCGGTGCGGCGCAGGCCGGGGTCGATGCCGATGATTCGGACGGGCTGGCGAATCGGGGGCGCGGTCATGGGCCAGTGATAGCGGCTGGCCGGAGGGAGGGAAACAGAAACGGAACGGAAGTAACAGGGGAACTAAGCTCTCGTGCCCCGGGCGCAGCGCAGCACGCAGTGATGCGCTGCTGAACCGCGGCCCATCCCTCATCGGCACGGGAAGCGTGGGTCCCGGCTCTGCGCCGCAGCGTTTCACGCCGCGTCGCGTCCGGGACACGAGACGACCTCAGCCGCCCATCTTCGCGATCAGCGCGTCCGACACCTCGAAATTGGCGTAGACGTTCTGGACGTCGTCGTGCTCGTTGAGCAGGTCCATCAACTTGAGCAGCTTCTCGCCGGTCTCGTCATCGACGGCGACCGTGTTCTGCGGCTTCCAGATCAACGCGGCCTTGCGCGGCTCGCCGAACTTCGCCTCGAGCGCCTTGGCCACATCGCGGTAGCTTTCGGTCGAGGCGTAGATCTCGTGGCCGTTCTCGCTCGAGATCACGTCGTCGGCGCCGGCCTCGATCGCGGCATCGAGCACCGCGTCATCTGACGCGACGCTGCGGTCATATTCGATGATGCCGGTGCGGTCGAACATGAAGGACACCGAGCCGGTTTCGCCGAGATTTCCGCCGGATTTGGTGAAGAAGGAGCGGATGTCGGAGGCCGCGCGATTGCGGTTGTCGGTCAGCGCCTCGACGATGACGGCGACGCCGCCGGGGCCATAGCCCTCGTAGCGGATCTCGTCATAGTTCTCGCCGTCGCTGCCGAGCGCCTTCTTGATGGCGCGTTCGATATTGTCCTTCGGCATGTTCTCCTGGCGCGCCGCGATCACGGCCGCGCGCAGGCGCGGATTCATGTTGGGATCCGGCGTGCCGAGCTTGGCCGCGACGGTGATTTCGCGAGCGAGCTTGCCGAAGAGCTTCGACTTCTGCGCATCCTGCCGCCCCTTGCGGTGCATGATGTTCTTGAATTGGGAATGTCCGGCCATGCGTGGTCTCTCGAGGAATCGTCAGCCAAGGTCAGGGGCAATGTAAGGGATCGAAGCGCGGGCCTTATAGGCCGCGAGCCCCCTGGAATGAAAGAGTATACTTGAAGGTAGCATCGTAGGGCCAGATGCCGCGCCATCAGGCACCTGTTAACCCTGACTTCATTTCGGGATGTGAAAATATCCACATCCCGTCCCCCGACAAGAGCAACCTGATGGCCTTCGGATTCCTTCGGAAGCGTCTGCCGGAACAGGCCGCGGCAGCGCCGCAGGTGACCCAGGCCGTGGCCGAGCCCGTTGCTGCGCCGGAAGGCGATTCGGCCAAGGAAATTCTTGAGCTTCTGGAACTCGAGCTCGGCGCGATGATCCGCCAGCTCGAGCGCGCCGCCCAATCGGTCGCCGGCGGGGCGGAAGCGACCGCCAACACGCTCGCGACGATCCGCGAACGCACCGATGCGCTCACGGGGCGCAGCAGCGCCGCGCAATCGACCGCCACCACCTTTGCCACCGCGGCCGACAAATTCACCCAGTCCGCGCGGGGCATCGGCGCCCAGGTCCGCGAGGCCGGCAAGCTTGCGGATGCTGCCAGCGCCGCCGCGCAGGAAGCCCGCGCCAATGTCGACCGCCTGCGCGAATCCTCCGCCGCGATCGGCAACGTCGTCAACCTGATCGCGCAGATCGCGCGCCAGACCACGCTGCTCGCGCTGAACTCGACCATCGAGGCGGCGCGCGCCGGCGCTGCCGGCAAAGGCTTTGCCGTTGTTGCGACCGAGGTGAAGGCGCTCGCGGTGCAGACCCAGAGCGCGACCGACGAGATCACCAGGAAGATCGAAGCGCTGCAAAAGGATGCAGAAGGCTCGGCGGAAGCCGTGCACCGCATCTCGCAGGCGATCGAGGCGATCCGCCCGGTGTTCGACACCGTCAACGGCGCCGTCGCCGAGCAGACCGCGACCACCAGCGAAGTCTCCGGCAACGCCGCGACCGCATCCCAATTCATCGTATCCGTCGGCGACAGCGCCGCCGAGATCGATGCCGCCACCAAGGCGGCGGAAGCGCATGGCGAAAGCGTCTCCAGCGCCGGCAAGGCGGTCACGACGTTCGCGCAGAAGCTGAAATCGCGCTGCACGGTGCTGCTCAGGCAGAGTGACGGCGACGACCGCCGCAAGACCGAGCGCCTGCCCTGCCATCTCAAGCTCGAGATCAGGGGTGGCCGCGCATTGATGCCGGTCTACGAGATTGCGATGGACGGCGTCCTGATCGGCGGCGCGGACGCAGCGAGGCTTTCGGTGCACGAGACCATCGACGGCCTGCTCCAGGATATCGGCGCCTGCCGCCTGCGCGTCGCCGAGCAGTCCAAGGCCGGCGCGCGGGCGCAGTTCCAGGCGCCGAATGCCGAGCTGCGCGAAAAGATCGAGGACAAGCTCTGGTCGATCCACGAAGAGAACACCGAGTTCGTGACCCGCGCAATGGAAGCGGGCGCTGCGCTGACGAGGATCTTCGAGCAGGCGGTCGCGCGCGGCGAGGTCAGGCTCGACGATCTCTTCGACACCGACTACGCGGAAATATCAGGCACCAATCCGCAGCAGTACCGCACAAGATATCTCGACTGGGCCGACCGCGCCCTCCCCTCCTTCCAGGAAGCATTCCTGGCGAAGGATCCACGCATGGCGTTCTGCGCCATGGTCGACCGCAACGGCTTCCTGCCGGTGCACAACAAGATCTATTCGCATCCGCAGTGCCCGGGCGATGTCGCCTGGAACACGGCAAACAGTCGCAACCGGCGCATCTTCAACGACCCCGCGGGCCTCGCTGCGGCGCGCAATCTGCGCTCCTATCTGGTGCAGAGCTACGCGCGCGACATGGGCAACGGCAACACGGTGATGATGCGCGAGATCGACGTGCCGATCCGCGTGCAGGGCCGACACTGGGGCGGGTTCCGGACCGCCTACAAACTTTAAAGCATGATCCCGGAAAGTACGGAGCGCTTCCGAAAAGACCGTGCACGAGCAAAGACCTGAAGCGCGATGACAATTCACCCTGACGTTATCGCGCACCTAGTGCACGCTCAGGCAAGACGGCAAAGCGCGAATCAGCATTAAAACGAATCACGCTTTGAAATGGGAATGGGAATGCCGTTGGTGAGTCGATAGGCGACTCCGACTGGAGGAAGTTCAAACATGTCCGTCGTGCAGCGTGCAGTCATGGACGCGTCATCCAACCGGACGCTGGCCGAACGCCTCATAGACCAGCTCGCCGATCGCATTGGCGGCCTCGGGGTTGAGCTCGCCGACATCGCCGGCAACGTCCAGGAGGTCGCCAACCGCGTCGCCGGTCAGTCGGAGCGGTTCCACCATCTGCAGAAGACGGCCGAGACCATGGTCTCGGCCAATCGCGAGATCGCCAATGCCTCGCAGGCGGTGCAATCGACGACATCCACCGCGGTCGGCGAGATCGCGCAGTCGCGCGACGTGGTCGAGACCGCGGTCAGCCACATCTCCGAGCTCGTTGCAGCCGTCGCTCGCATCGAGGCACGGCTTGCCGCGGTCGGCTCGGCGCTGAGCCAGGTCGCCAAGGTCTCCGGCTCGATCGAGGCGATTGCGAAGCAGACCAACCTGCTCGCGCTCAACGCCACCATCGAGGCGGCACGCGCCGGCAGCGCCGGCCGCGGCTTCGCCGTCGTGGCGAGCGAGGTGAAGAGCCTTGCGGAAGCAACCCGCCAGGCCACGCAACAGATTTCGGACACCGTGCGCGATCTCGACGGCCAGATCGGCAGCCTGATCGGCGAAAGCGGTGATGCCTCGCTACGTGCGAAGAACGCCGGCGACGGCGCGCAGCAGATCTCCGGCATCATCAGCCGCGTGCAGCAGGGCTTTGCGTCCGTGGGGGCGGAGATCGACAGCGTCGCCCGCGCTGCGACCTCCAATCTCGGCCATTGCGACACCGTGATCTCGGAGCTCAGCGAGCTCGCCAAGGGCGTCGATCTCTCCTCGCGCGATCTCAGGAATGCCGATGAGCGGGTGGCAAAGCTGCTCGACACCTCCGAGAGCCTGATCGCGCTGATCGCCGACAGCGGCGTGGAGACGTCGGACGCGCCTCTGATCCGCGTCGTCGTCGACACCGCCAAACGCATCTCGGCCGAGTTCGAGGCAGGGATCGACCGCGGCGAGATCACGCTCGATCAGCTCATGGACGAGAAATATCGCGAGATTCCCGGCACCGATCCCAAGCAATTTCTCACCAGCTACGTCGACTTCACCGACCGCGTGCTTCCGGCGATCCAGGACCCGATCCAGAAGTCGGACCCGCGCATCGTGTTCTGCGTCGCCTGGGCGAAGGGCGGCTATCTGCCGACCCACAATCCGAACTATCGCCTGCCGCAGGGCAAGGACCCCGTCTGGAACAACGCCAATTGCCGCAACCGCCGCCTGTTCAACGACCGCGCGGTGAAGAAGGTCGCGGCGAACACAAAGCCGTTCCTGCTGCAAACCTACCGCCGCGACATGGGCGGCGGCCAGTTCGTGCTGATGAAGGATTTGTCCTCGCCGATCATCGTCAAGGGAAAGCACTGGGGTGCCTTCCGGATGGGGTTTAGGCAGGGGTGAGCGGCAGGAAGTGCCGTGCAGTGGAGACACGGTGCAATGCTCCCCCAACGTCGTCCTGGCGAAAGCCAGGTCCCATAACCACAGGCAGTCGTTTGGCGAAGACTGGTCGGGGACTAGCACTAACCATAATCGATAGATCACGCGGTATGGGTCCTGGCTTTCGCCAGGACGACACCGAGCGGGTGGCGTCGCGGATCAGCTAACTCAACCAGAACCTCGGCGTCGCCGGCTCGAGCCGGCCACCCGCGCGCACCGGCGCAATCTTCAACGCCAGCCCCGTTGCATCGTCCGTCTCCACCGCGACCCCGCTCAGCGTCGCCGTGCCCATCGCCGGCTCGAACCGGCCGGAGGGAATTCCTGACGTGAAGCGGCGCAGCGGCTCTTCCTTCTGCATGCCGATGATCGAATCGTAGTCGCCGGTCATGCCGGCATCGGTCATGTAGGCGGTGCCGCCGGGCAGGATCTGGTGATCGGCGGTCGGCACATGCGTATGTGTGCCGACGACGAGGCTGGCGCGGCCGTCGCAGAAGAAGCCGATGCCCTGCTTCTCGCTGGTCGCCTCGCAATGGAAATCGACCACGATCGCATCGGCCGCCTCGCGCAGCGGACAGGCGCTGAGCTCGCGCTCGAGCGCGGCAAAGGGATCGTCGAACGGCGTCATGAAGACACGGCCCAGCGCATTGACGACGAGCGCGCGGCGGCCGTTCTTGGTCTCGACCAGGGCGGCGCCGCGGCCCGGCGTGCCACGCGGATAGTTCGCCGGCCGCACCAGGCGCTCGGCGCGCTCGATGAACACCAGCGCCTCGCGCTGGTCCCAGGAATGGTTGCCGAGCGTGACCGCGTCGGCGCCAGCGTCGAGCAACTCCTGATAGATTGCTTCCGTGATCCCGAAACCGCCGGCGGAATTTTCGCCGTTGACGACGACGAAATCGAGCGACCAGTCGCGAACCATGTTGGGCAGGTGTTCGGCGATCGCCGCGCGGCCGGCTCGGCCGACGACGTCACCCACGAAGAGAATGCGCAACTTCAGAACTCCGGAAATCGAACACGTCCGTTTCCGTTAGCACATAATCCAGCGCGACGTCGTGCGATAGTGCGGGAACAGTCTCGATCTCCTGCGCCGCGAATGCGAGCCCGACGCCGACGACGTGCTTGGTCTTGCGCAAATGCGCGAAGGTGAAGTCGTAATGTCCCGCGCCATAGCCGATGCGGTGGCCGAGACGATCGAACGCGGCAAGCGGTGTCAGCATGATGTCGGGGATGACCTCGGCCGCCGCCGGCGAGGGCTCGGGAATGCCGAGCGGGCCGAGCATCAGCCGGTCGCTCGGATGCCAGATGCGGAAGATCAGTGACTTGCCACGCGTGGTGACGCATGGCAGCGCCAACCGCGCGCCGTCGGCCGCGAGCTTCTGCATCAGGGGCACCGGATCGATCTCGCTGCGGATCGGCGAATAGCCGGAGACGATGCTGCCGGGCGCGATCTCGAACGGCAGGCCGCGCTTGCCGAGCTTCGCGGCGGCAGCACTGCGCTTCTTCTCGCTGAGCGCATCGCGCTTGGCGAGAGCCTTGGCACGGAGTTCGGCTTTGGAGTTGGTCATCAGCGTTTTCCCTGAGGCAGAAGCCTGTTCTGCCGTCATCGCCCGCGAAAGCGGGCGATCCAGTATTCCAGAGACGCCAGAGCATGAACCTCGACAGCGCGGCATACTGGATGCCCCGCTTGCGCGGGGCATGACACCGAGACTAACTTCAACCGCAGGCGTGTCGGGGACGCAAATTAGACAGGCACAAGTCGGAAGCAAACAAGAGCGCGAAGCCGTAAACGCCGTTGAAGCACTCGATCCCGGAGTTCCCTACGAAAGTAGGTGGGCACCATATGTCCGAGCCCACGGGCCCGGCCAGGGACAGTTCCCTAAAGGATCGATAAGGCCCCGGGGATATATGGCTCCTGACGCGCGCCACAGCTTCGCTCGAGGCAATGTAGCAACGACGCTGGCGAATCGCCAGCCCGCTCCTTGGTCAGCCGATCGCAATCCCGTTGCCGACGGTCCGGTTCAGGACCTGGGTCGATTTCTCGATGCGCTCGGCCGCGGCGTTGAGCGCATTGACCACCGCGGTCTGCGTCATCCGGGCGCGCTCGGCGGCAGCATTGCGGAAATCCCGCAGTTCGTTCACCTCGGCTTCCAGCGTGCGGATGCGGTTGCCGGCATCGACCAGCTCGTCGCATGCGGTGAGCGCCGCCATCACGGTGAGCCGCGCATCGCCGATCTCGCCGAATTTTCCGCGCAGGTTCTGAATCCGCGATTCCAGGCCTTCGGCGAGCTTCAGCAGCCGCACCTCCTGCCCTTCCTCGCAGGCCATGCGATATTGCCGGCCGTTGATGGTGACGTTGATATGGCTCATCCATCCTCTCCGGTATCGAGCACCGAGCGTATCGTGACGATTGCCGAATCCAGCCGATCGGAGATTTCGCGATTGGTGCGCTCGAGCTTGCGCGCCTTCATCAGCGCACCGTCGAGCTCGTCCGCGAGTCGCGAGCGATCCGTGCCCAACGCCTGAATGCGCGTCGCGAGCTCGTTCTCGTCGCGATCGGCATCGCGCCGTCGCTCGACCGCGCTCTCCAGCGCATCGAGCGCCGCCGTGAGTCTGCGCGTCGCGATCTCGATCTCGACGGCGGCGGACTCCGTCATAGCGGAACTGTTGGCAGCGCGATCGCTCATGCAGTCAGCGACGGACCTTTGTGTTGGCCTTTTCACCGGGACTTGCCGCCCGGCAAAAGACTCGGTTCGGCAAGCGCTTAGAAGCAGAAATTTACGTGGCAGGGAAGCGAAGCGCAACGCCGCCGCGAAACTATGCACCGATAGATCGGGATCGAGCATCCCGCCCCGACCGGTTCCTGTCGCGCGCGATCACGGTCGCTGCCTTCCGGATCGCGCCTTGAAGCAACTTTTCGCCCGGGGATGACGTTCGATTGCCTTGGACTCCCGGAACCGAGATGCTATCCACCCCCCGACCTTCAGCGGCCGAAAGGCTCCTTCCCGCGCGGGCGTACACCGCCACCAAGCGCCTCATTTCAGACGGATTTCAGACATGACGCAGGTCGATCCCACCCGTATGGCCAATGCGATCCGCGGGCTCGCGATGGACGCGGTCGAGAAGGCCAAGTCCGGCCATCCCGGCCTGCCGATGGGCGCCGCCGACGTCGCGACCGTCCTGTTCACACAGTTCCTGAAATTCGACGCCCAGGCCCCCGCCTGGCCCGACCGCGACCGCTTCGTTCTGTCGGCCGGCCACGGCTCGATGCTGCTCTATTCGCTGCTGTTCCTGACCGGCAATCCGGACATGACGCTGGACCAGCTCAAGCACTTCCGCCAACTGGGATCGCTCACCCCCGGTCACCCCGAGAACTTCCACACCAAGGGCATCGAGACCACCACCGGCCCGCTCGGCCAGGGCATCTCGACCGCAGTCGGCATGGCGCTCGCGGAGAAGATGCTGGCCGCCGAGTTCGGCAAGAAGATCGTCGACCACCACACCTACGTGCTCGCCTCCGACGGCGACCTGATGGAAGGCGTGTCGCAGGAAGCCATCGCCATGGCCGGGCACTGGAAGCTGAACAAGCTGATCGTGCTCTATGACGACAACGGCATCTCGATCGACGGCCCGACCTCGATCGCCGATTCCGTCGACCAGGTGAAGCGCTTCAAGTCGGCGGGCTGGGCCGCCGAGAAGATCGACGGCCAGGACCAGGCCGCGATATCAGCCGCGATCACGCGCGCGAAGAAATCCAACAAGCCGACGCTGATCGCCTGCCGCACCACCATCGGCTACGGCGCACCGCATAAGGCCGGCACCGCGAAGGTGCATGGCGAGGCGCTCGGCGCCGACGAGCTCAAGGCCGCCAAGGAAAATCTCGGCATCTCGCTCGAGCCGTTCTCGGTGCCCGACGACGTGCTCAAGGCGTGGCGTGAGGTCGGTAGCCGCGGCGCGGTCGCACGGCAGGAATGGGAAGGACGGATCAGTGAACTTGGCAGCCGCAAGCGCGCCGAGTTCGAGCGCCGCCTGCGCCACGAGCGCCCCGCTTCGCTCGCAAAGGCGCTGAAGGCGCACAAGAAGGGCCTTCTGGAAAACCCGCTCAACGTCGCGACGCGCAAATCCTCGGAAGCGGCGATCGAGGCGATCGCGGCCGCGATGCCGATGGAATTCTTGGCGGGTTCAGCCGACCTCACCGGCTCCAACAACAACAAGGCGAAGTCGGCCGTCGCCTTCTCCGCCAGGACGCCGAAGGGCCGCTTCATCCATTACGGCATCCGCGAGCACGGCATGTGTGCCGCGATGAACGGCATCTTCCTGCACGGCGGCTTCGCGCCGAACGGCGCGACCTTCCTGGTGTTCACGGACTACGCACGGCCTGCGGTGCGGATTGCCGCCTTGATGGGCGCTGGCGTCGTCTACGTGATGACCCACGATTCCATCGGGCTTGGCGAAGACGGTCCGACCCATCAGCCGGTCGAGCATCTCGCAGCGTTGCGCGCGATTCCGAACATGCGCGTGTTCCGCCCGTGCGACTCCATCGAGGTCGCCGAGTGCTGGGAGCTGGCGCTGAACCGCATCGACGGGCCGACGGTGCTGGCGCTGACGCGCCAGAATCTGCCGCAGCTCCGCACCAGCGCCAACGACAACCCCTGCCAGTACGGCGCCTACGAGCTGGTCGCAGCCCAAGGCGAAGCCAAGGCGACGCTGTTCGCCTCGGGCTCCGAGGTGGAGATCGCGGTCGCCGCCCAGAAGCAGCTCGCCGAGCGCGGCATCCCGACGCGGGTGGTCTCGGTGCCCTCGCTCGAACTCTTGTTAGCGCAACCAGAGGCCAAGCGTGCGGCCATCATCGGCGACGCTCCCGTCAAGGTCGCGATCGAGGCCGCAGTGCGCTGGGGCTGGGATGCCGTGATCGGCCAGGATGGTGAATTTATCGGCATGCACTCCTTCGGCGCGAGCGCGCCTGCCAAGGACCTTTTCAAGCACTTTGGAATTACCGCCGAGGCTGCGGTTAACGCTGTCCTGAAGCGCGTTTCCTGAGAGTTGAGCTTGCCGGAAAAAAGGACTACCAAGCTCCCCATATGATCAAGTACCGCCCGGCCGAACCGGGCGTCCGCCCTAAAAAACCCTCGCATGCGCGCTAGCTGCGTTCTGCGGGATGACAACGGTCATTGAAGGAGACGAAAGATGGCAGTCCGCGTTGCAATTAACGGTTTTGGCCGCATCGGCCGCAACATCCTGCGGGCCATCGCCGAGTCCGGCCGCAAGGACGTCGAGGTGGTCGCCATCAACGATCTCGGACCGGTCGAGACCAACGCGCATCTGCTTCGCTTCGACTCCGTGCACGGCCGCTTCCCGGGAACTGTGACTGTCGACGGCGACACGATCAATCTCGGCAACGGCAAGATCAAGGTGACCGCCGAGCGCGATCCCTCGAAGCTGCCCTGGAAGGATCTCGGCATCGACATCGCGATGGAGTGCACCGGCATCTTCACCGCCAAGGAGAAGGCCTCCGCGCATCTGACCGCAGGCGCCAAGCGCGTGCTGGTCTCCGCGCCCGCTGACGGCGCAGACGCGACCATCGTCTACGGCGTCAACCACGAGACGCTGACCAAGGATCATCTGGTCGTCTCGAACGGCTCCTGCACCACGAACTGCCTCGCGCCGGTCGCCAAGGTACTGAACGACGTCGTCGGCATCGAGACCGGCTTCATGACCACCATCCACGCCTACACCGGCGACCAGCCGACGCTGGACACGCTGCACAAGGACCTCTACCGCGGCCGCGCCGCGGCGATGTCGATGATCCCGACCTCGACGGGTGCCGCGAAGGCGATCGGCCTGGTGCTGCCCGAGCTGAAGGGCAAGCTCGACGGTGTATCGATCCGCGTACCGGCCCCGAACGTCTCGGTCATCGACCTCAAGATCGTCGCCAAGCGCGCGACCGACGCGAAGGAAATCAACGCGGCGATGAAGCGCGCCTCCGAGCAGCAGCTCAAGGGCATCCTCGGCTACACCACGGCGCCGAACGTCTCGATCGACTTCAACCACGACCCGCACTCCTCCACGTTCCACGAGGACCAGACCAAGGTGCAGAACGGCACGCTGGTGCGCGTGATGTCCTGGTACGACAACGAGTGGGGTTTTTCGAACCGCATGGCGGACACCGCCGTCGCGATGAGCAAGGTGATCTAAGCAAGCTTTCGTGTCCCGGACGCGGTGCAGCGCATAGCGCCGCTCCGCAGAGCCGGGACCCATGTCACCGTCGTAGGTCCCGGTTCAGCACAGCGGCACTTCGCGCCGCTAGTAGCGCCCGGGACAAGAGAGCCGAACATGACCAAGACATTCCGCACCCTCGACGACGTCGACGTGAAGGGCAAGCGCGTGCTGCTGCGCGTCGATCTCAACGTGCCCATGGACAACGGGCGCGTCACTGACGCAACGCGGCTCGAGCGCGTCGCGCCGACCATCACCGAAATCTCCGACAAGGGCGGCAAGGTCATCCTGCTCGCGCATTTCGGCCGGCCGAAGGGCCGCGACGCCAAGGACTCGCTGAAGCCGGTTGCGGATGCGTTGTCCAAGGTGATCAAGAAGCCCGTCGCGTTTGCCGACGACTGCATCGGCGAGCCCGCGGCCAAGGCCGTTGCGGCATTGAACGAGGGCGACATCCTGTGCCTGGAAAACACGCGCTTCCACAAGGAAGAGGAGAAGAACGATCCCGCCTTCGTCGCGGAGCTCGCAAAGCTCGGCGACGTCTGGGTCAATGATGCCTTCTCCGCCGCGCACCGCGCCCACGCCTCGACCGAGGGCCTTGGCCACAAGCTGCCGGCCTATGCCGGCCGCACCATGCAGGCCGAGTTGGATGCGCTGGAGAAGGCGCTGGAAGCGCCGACCAAGCCCGTGATCGCGATCATCGGCGGCGCCAAGGTCTCGACCAAGATCGACCTTCTTGAAAACCTCGTCAGCAAGGTCGATGCGCTCGTGATCGGCGGCGGCATGGCCAATACCTTCCTGCACGCCCAGGGCGTCGCGGTCGGCAAGTCGCTGGCCGAGAAGGATCTCGCCGCAACGGCGGTGCGCATCATGGAGAAGGCAGAGGCCGCGAACTGCGCCATCATCCTTCCCGTGGACGCCACCGTTGCCTATCATTTCGCTGCCAACGCGCCATCGCATGCCTATGGCCTCGACGCGATCCCGGCCGACGGCATGATTCTCGACGTCGGCCCGCAATCGGTGGTGCGCATCCATGCCGCGATCGACGATGCGGCCACACTCGTCTGGAACGGACCGCTCGGGGCTTTCGAGTTGCAACCATTCGACCGCGGCACCGTGGCCGCCGCCAAGCACGCCGCCGAGCGCACCAAGGCCAAGAAGCTGATCTCGATCGCAGGCGGCGGCGACACCGTCGCGGCGCTCAACCAGGCTGGTGTCGGCTCCGATTTCACCTATGTCTCGACCGCCGGTGGCGCATTTCTTGAATGGATGGAAGGCAAGCCCCTGCCCGGCGTCGAGGTTTTGCGCACCAAGTAAGTTAGTTGGCCGGAAGGCCCAAACGGGAGAAAAACACAGATGGCTCGGATCACGTTGCGTCAATTGCTCGACCATGCTGCGGAGAACGATTACGGCGTACCGGCCTTCAACATCAACAATATGGAGCAGGCGCTGGCGATCATGGACGCGGCCAACCAGGTCGACGCACCCGTGATCATTCAGGCCTCGCGCGGCGCGCGCTCCTACGCCAACGACGTCATGCTCAAGCACATGATGGACGCGGTCACCGAGATCTATCCGCATATTCCGGTCTGCGTGCATCTCGACCACGGCAACGAGCCCGCGACCTGCATGACCGCGATCCAGGCCGGCTTCACCTCCGTCATGATGGACGGCTCGCTGAAGGCCGACGGCAAGACGCCTGGCGACTGGGGCTACAACGTAGGCGTCACCAAGACCGTGACCGACATGGCCCATCTCGGTGGCATTTCGGTGGAAGGCGAGCTTGGCGTGCTCGGCTCGCTCGAGACCGGCATGGGCGACAAGGAAGACGGCCACGGCGCCGAGGGCAAGCTGAGCCACGACCAGCTCCTGACCAATCCGGACGAGGCCGTGAAGTTCGTCAAGGAGACCCAGGTCGACGCGCTCGCGATCGCGATGGGCACCTCGCACGGTGCCTACAAGTTCACCCGCAAGCCGGACGGCGACATCCTCGCCATGAACGTGATCGAGGAGATCCACCGTAAGCTGCCGAACACGCATCTTGTGATGCACGGCTCCTCGTCGGTGCCGCAGGAGCTTCAGGAGATCATCAACGCCAATGGCGGCAAGATGAAGCCGACCTGGGGCGTGCCGGTCGCGGAGATCCAGCGCGGCATCAAGAACGGCGTGCGCAAGATCAACATCGACACCGACAATCGCATGGCGATGACCGGCCAGATCCGCAAGGTCCTGAAGGACAATCCGGAAGAGTTCGATCCGCGCAAGTACCTGAAGCCGGCCATGGAAGCCATGACCAGGCTATGCAAGCAGCGGCTCCAGGAGTTCAACACCGCGGGCCAAGCCTCCAAGATCAAGCGCGTCCTGACCACAGCCGAAATGGCCAAGCGCTACGCCAAGGGCGAGCTCAACCCGAAGATCGCGTAAAGCCGGGAAACACACTCCTTCGTCATTCCGGGGCGCCGCAAAGCGGCGAGCCCGGAATCCGTAACCACAGTCCGGGGTTATGGATTCCGGGCCTGCGCCTTACGGCGCATCCCGGATGACACCGTGCTTTGTGACACGACTCTCCCTCCCACCCTTTTACCCTGCGACCAACGTTAACTCGGCAATTGCCCGAGAACGGTCTATTTTCGCGGGCAAGGCAGCATCGTTTTGGGAGGACCTCTCGATGAATCTGACTGAGCTCAACAAGGTCGCACAGGCCATGGTTACGCCCGGCAAGGGCATCCTCGCCGCCGACGAATCCTCCGGCACCATCAAGAAGCGTTTTGATGCAATCGGCGTTGAATCCACCGAAGACAACCGCCGCGACTACCGCGAGATGCTGTTTCGCGCCAAGGACGCCATGAGCCAGCACATCTCCGGCGTCATTCTCTATGACGAGACGATCTGGCAGAACGCCAAGGACGGCACCCCGCTGGTGAAGCTGATCGAAGCGAGCGGCGCCATTCCCGGCATCAAGGTCGACGAAGGCACGCAGGCCCTGCCGATGTGCCCGGGCGAACTCGTCACCGTCGGCCTCGACAAGCTCGCCGAGCGGCTGAAGAAGTACTACGAGCGCGGCGCGCGCTTTGCCAAATGGCGCGCGGTGATCGACATCGGCAGCGGCATTCCCTCGATGACCGCAATCGGCGTCAACGCGCACGCGCTGGCGCGCTACGCGGCGCTGTGCCAGGCCGCGCAGATCGTGCCGATCGTCGAGCCGGAGGTGCTGATGGACGGCGACCACGACATCGACCGCTGCTATGACGTCACGCAGCGCGTGCTCAACAAGACGTTCCAGGAGCTGCGCGTGCAGCGCGTCGCGCTCGAAGGCATGGTGCTGAAGCCCAACATGGCAGTCTCAGGCAAGAAGTGCCCCAAGCAGGCCTCCATTGCGGAGGTCGCGGAGAAGACCGTGCGTCTCCTCAAGGCCTGCGTGCCGGCCGCAGTGCCCGGCATCGCGTTCCTCTCGGGCGGGCAGTCGGACGAGGAGGCAACAGCGCATCTCGATGCCATGAACAGGCCCGGGCCACTGCCTTGGCGGCTGACCTTCTCCTATGGCCGCGCGCTCCAGGCCGCGCCGCAGAAGGCCTGGTCGGGCAAGGCGGAAAACGTCGCGTCCGGTCAAAAAGCCTTCTCCCATCGTGCGCGGATGAACGCGCTCGCCAGCCGCGGCGAATGGGACAGCGGGCTCGAAAAGAAGGCGGCCTAGACTTTGTCGAACAATTCCGCTCCCGCGCGCCCGGCGCCGCGGCTTTATCTGGCGACGCCGCTCGTCGACGATCCGGCTTCGCTTGTCGGCGAGCTGCCAGCCCTGCTCGCCGCCGCCGACGTCGCGGCCGTGCTGGTACGATTGAAGGAAACCGACCAGCGCACGATGATCTCGCGGGTGAAGGTGCTGGCGCCGGTCGTGCAGAAGGCCGGCGCGGCGCTGCTCGTCGACGGCCATGTCGAGCTGGTCGCGCGCGGCGGGGCCGACGGGGCGCATCTGATCGGCATCGCCGCATTCGAAGAAGCCGTGCCGTCGCTGAAGCCGGATCGCATCGCCGGCGTCGGCGGACTCGCCACCCGGCATGATTCCATGAGCGCAGGCGAGATGGGCGCGGATTACGTGCTGTTCGGCGAGCCGGACGCGAACGGCCAGCGGCCCTCGGTGCAGGCGATCGCGGAGCGGCTGGACTGGTGGGCCGAGCTGTTCGAGCCGCCGTGCGTCGGCTTCGCCACCTCATTGGCGGAAGCCTTCGAATTCGCGGCTGCGGGAGCGGATTTCGTACTGGTCGGCGATTTCATCTGGGCCGATCCGCGCGGGCCGAAGGCTGCACTCGTCGATGCGGAAGCCGCGATCAAGAAGGCCTATGCGGATGCGCCCGCGGGCCGGGGGCATGGCTAGCAGCCGATCATGAAGCCCCTGCTCTCCACGTCGTTCCTGGCTCTTTTGCTCCTCGCCGCGCCTGCGGCCGCGCAGCTCTCGTTGACGCCGCCGGCGGCAACGCCCAGCCCTGCGCCCGAGAAGCCCAAGGAAAGCTCCAAGGAAAGCTCCAAGGAAAATCCCAAGGAAAAATCTACGGCCAAGCCGCACGCGATCACCAAGAAGAAGGAGGCTGCGCCTGCGCCAAAGCCCTCGGCCTCGCCCAGCCCGCCAGCGGCCGCGACGGTGATCCCGGCGCCGCCGACCGACAATTCCAATGCCGACCTGGTGTACGGCGCGTATCAGCGCGGCCAGTACAAGACCGCCTTCGATCTTGCGATCACGCGAGCGCAAGCCGGCGATCCCAAGGCGATGACCATGCTGGGCCAGCTCTATTCCAACGCCCTCGGCATCAAGCGCGACTATGTCAAGGCCGCCGAATGGTACAAACGCGCGTCGGATGCCGGCGACCGCGAGGCGATGTTCGAGCTCGCGATGATGCGCATGGCCGGCCGCGGCGGCCCGGTCGACAAGGGCGATGCGGTAAAACTGCTCGCTTCATCCGCCAAGCTCGGCGCGCCCAAGGCCGCCTATAATCTCGCGCTGCTCTATCTCGACGGGCAGACGCTGCCACAGGACGTCAAGCGTTCCGCTGAGCTGCTGCGCCAGGCCGCGGACGCAGGCCTGCCCGAGGCGCAATACGCGCTCGCGACCTTCTACAAGGAAGGCACTGGCGTGCCGAAGGACGTCGAGCGGGCCGTGCGGCTCTTGCAGGCGGCCTCGCTCGCCGACAATGTCGATGCCGAGCTCGAATATGCCATCGCGCTGTTCAACGGCACCGGCACGCCGAAGAACCAGCCCGCGGCAGTGGCGTTGCTTCGCAAGGCGGCCCGACAAAACAGCCCGATCGCGCAGAACCGGCTGGCTTGGGTGCTGATCAACGGCATGGGGACCCCGGCCGACAAGATCGAGGGCTTCAAATGGCACCTGGTCGCAAAGACCGGCGGCAAGGGCGATCCCGATCTCGACAAGCAATTGGCCGATCTGCCGCCCGAGGACCGGGCCAAGGCCGAGGCCGCCGCCAAGAAATGGCTCGGGACCAAATGACTTGACGCCAGCCCGGCCGCAGGGCACCCAGTCCCCAAATCCAGCGGCTAGAGCATGATCCGGACCCGGTGGGCCGCGTTAGCGCAAAGTGCGTAGCGGTTTTCCGAAAAAATCATGCTCAAACAACAACCTGAAGCGCGATGACGATTTATCCCAATCGCGCCTTAGGGCCGAATTCCCGCAAATCAAGACTGATCTCATGCTGTATTCCGCAACTATCAACGTCATGGTCAAAGCCGCGCGTCGCGCCGGCCGCAGCCTCAAGCGCGATCTCGGCGAGATCGAGCACTTGCAGGTCTCGCTGAAGGGACCTGCGAATTTCGTCTCGCTCGCCGACAAGCGCGCCGAAGAGATCCTCTACCAGGACCTCGCCAAGGCCCGCCCCGGCTATGGTTTCATCGGCGAGGAAGGCGGCACGCGAGAAGGCACCGACAAGAGCCACACCTGGATCGTCGATCCCCTCGACGGCACCACCAACTTCCTGCACGGCATTCCGCAATTCGCGATCTCGATCGCGCTGGCGCGCGAGGGCACGGTGATCGCGGGTGTGATCTACAATCCCGCCAATGACGAGCTCTACATCGCCGAACGCGGCAAGGGCGCCTTCCTCAACGATCAGCGGCTGCGGGTGGCCGGCCGGCGCCAGCTCAACGAATGTGTCATTGCCTGCGGCCTGCCGCATATCGGCCGCGGCGACCACGAATCCTTCCGCCGCGAGATGACCGCGATCCAGGACCAGGTCGCAGGCCTGCGCCGCTTCGGCGCCGCCTCCCTCGATCTCGCCTTCGTCGCTGCCGGCCGCCTCGACGGCTACTGGGAGCGTAATTTGCAATCCTGGGACATCGCCGCCGGCCAGATCATGGTCCGCGAAGCGGGCGGCACCGTCAGCGACATCGAAACCCCTGGCGATGCGCTGGTCACCGGCCACGTCGTGTGTGGCAACGAGTTCGTGCACCGGGAATTGGTGAAGATTTTGCGCAAGTCGGCCGGGTAGGCACAAGGGCTGCGCCGCGTCCTCCGCTGTCATCATCCGCGACCCGGCTACGCCAAGGCTTCGCCGAGGTTTACACGCTTGGCCCGCCGAAGCTTTAGCGAAGGCGGGGCATGACACCGTACTTTATGACTTCACCGGAGACGGCGGCCCATACGCCTCGCCTTTCCCCGTCGCCACCTTCTCCCGATCTCCCGCCAGCACACGCTGCACGGACACGAAGAACACCGGCACCATCAATAGGGCGAGAATGACCACCGCGATCATGCCGCCCATCACGACGGTGCCGAGCGATTGCTGGCTGGCGCCGCCGGCACCATGCGCGATCGCCATCGGCAGCACGCCGCAGATGAAGGCAAGGCC
Source organism: Bradyrhizobium sp. UFLA05-108 (assembly GCF_059803455.1). Classification (NCBI taxonomy): domain Bacteria; kingdom Pseudomonadati; phylum Pseudomonadota; class Alphaproteobacteria; order Hyphomicrobiales; family Nitrobacteraceae; genus Bradyrhizobium; species Bradyrhizobium sp. UFLA05-108. The sequence continues at coordinate 169,041 of NZ_JBANAZ010000007.1, forward strand.
AGTCATCAGGATCGGGCGGAAGCGCAGGCGGCAGGCCTCGATGGTGGCTTCCACCAGCGGCTTGCCTTCCTTACGCAAATCCTTGGCGAACTCGATGATGAGGATCGCATCCTTTGCCGCAAGGCCGATGATGGTGATCAGGCCCACGGTGAAATAGACGTCGTTCGGCAGGCCTCGCAGCATCGCCGCGATCACGGCACCGGTGACGCCGAGCGGCACGGTCAAGAGCACCGCGAGCGGAATGGTCCAGCTCTCATAGAGCGCGGCCAGACACAGGAACACCACGAGCACCGACAGCGCCAGCAGGAACGGTGCCTGCGAGCCCGACAGCTTTTCCTGCAACGACTGACCGGTCCATTCATAGCCGAAGCCGCGCGGCAATTTGCCGGCAAGCCGCTCCATCTCGGCGATCGCATCGCCCGAGGTGAAGCCGGGTTTTGCCTCGCCCGATATGCGCACCGCCGGATAGTAGTTGAAGCCCGCGATCTGCGTTGGCCCACGCGACCATTCGACCGTCGCGAAGGAGGAGAACGGCACGAGCTGGCCGCGGCTGTTCTTGACGTTGTAGTTGAGGATGTCCTCGGTCTTCATGCGGTCGCGTGCGTCGGCCTGCACCACGACACGCTGCATGCGACCGCGGTTCGGGAAGTCGTTGATGTAGTTCGAGCCGAGATTGGTCGAGATGGTGTTGTTGATGTCTTCAAACGTGACGCCGAAGGCGCCGGCCTTCTCGCGATCGATCACGAGATTGACCACGCCCGCCTCGGGCAGGCCCTCGATATAGACTTTTTGCAGCACCGGGCTCGCATTGGCTTCCGCGATGAGCTGGTCGGCCGCGCGCATCAGCGCCGCATAGCCCTTCTGGCCGCGATCCTGAAGGCGGAACGAGAAGCCCGAGGAGTTGCCGAGATTGTCGATCGGCGGCGGCTGCAGCGCCGAGATCTTTGCGTCGCGGATCGACGACAGGTCACGGTTGATGTCGGATACGATCGCGGCGGCAGACTCCTTCGGACCGCGCTCCGACCAGTCTTTCAGCGTGATGAAGGCCTGCGCTGTGTTCATGCCCTGGCCGGAGAAGCTGAAGCCGGTGAGGAAGGTGACGTCCTTCACACCGGGACGCATCGCGAGATATTTTTCGACCTTTTCGATCACGGCCTCGGTGCGGGCATAGGACGAATCCGACGGCGCCTGCACGTCGGTGGTGACAAAGCCCTGGTCGTCGACGGGCAGGAAGCCGCCGGGGAGGTTGACGAAGGCCCAGGACAGGCCGACGAGGAGCGCGGCATAGACCAGCATCAGCCGGCCCGTGCGCTTCAGCGAGAAGCCGACGGTGCGGGAATAGCCTTCCTTGCCGCCTTCGAGCATGCGGTTGAACCAGCCGAACACGCCCTTCTTCGCGTGACCGTGGCCGGCCGCGACGGGCTTGAGCAGCGTGGCGCACAGCGCCGGCGTCAGCGACAGCGCGAGGAACGCCGAGAAACCGATGGCGGCGACCATGGTGACCGAGAACTGACGGTAGATGATGCCGACCGAGCCCGGGAAGAACGCCATCGGCACGAACACCGCCATCAGCACCAGCGTGATGCCGATGATGGCGCCTGATATCTGCGACATCGCCTTGCGCGTCGCCTCCTTCGGCGGCAGGCCTTCCTCGGCCATGATGCGCTCGACGTTCTCGACCACGACGATGGCGTCGTCGACGAGGATGCCGACCGCGAGCACCATGCCGAACATCGAGAGCATGTTGATGGAATAGCCGGCGAGCAGCAGCGCGGTGCAGGCGCCGAACAGCGCCACCGGCACGACGATGGTCGGAATGATGGTGTAGCGGATATTCTGCAGGAACAGGAACATCACCACGAACACCAGCACCACGGCCTCGACCAGCGTCGACAGCACCTTCTTGATCGAGGCCTCGACGACAGGCGTGATGTTGTAGGGAATTTCATAACTGATATTGGCGGGGAAGAAGCGCGACAGCTCCTTCATCTTGGCCTCGACTGCGCTCGCAGTCGCCAGCGCATTGCCTGTCGGAGACAGCAGCACCGAGAGGCCCGCGGTCGGCTTGCCGTTCAGGCGGGTGTTGAACTGATAGCTGAGGCCGCCGACCTCGACCCGCGCGACGTCGCGCAGCCGAACGGTCGAGCCATCGGGATTGGCCCGCAGGATGATGGCACCGAATTCATCCGGGGAGGAGAGCTGGCCCTTGACCAGCACCAGCGCGGAGATGCGCTGGTCGGCCGTCGACGGCTCGGCGCCGATGCTGCCCGAGGCGACCTGCGCGTTCTGCGCGCTGATCGCCTTGTTGACGTCATCCGCCGTCAGCCCGTAGCCGACGAGCTTGGCCGGATCGACCCAGACGCGAAGCGAGCGCTCCGTCGAATACAGCGTGGCGCGGCCAACGCCGGGGATACGGCGGATCTCGCCGAGCACGTTGCGGATCATGAAGTCGCCGAGCCCGACCTCATCCAGGCTGCCGTCGGTCGAGTTCAGCGTGATGATCTGAAGCACCGCGCTGGAGGCTTCCTCGATCAAAATGCCCTGCTGGATCACCGCGCGCGGCAGGCGTGCCTCGACGCGCTTGATTCGGTTCTGCACCTCGACCGAGGCCGCGCCCGTATCAGTTCCCGGCACGAAGTTGGCGATGATCTCGACCTGGCCGAGCGAGTCGCTGGTCGATTCGAAATTCAGGATGCCGGAGGCGCCGTTGAGCTCCTCCTCGATCAGTCGCGTGACGCTGTTGTAGAGATTTTCCGGCGAGGCGCCGGGATAGCTCGTCGAGATCGAGATCGAGGGCGGCGCGATGATCGGATATTGCGCGACCGGCAACAGCGGGATCGAGATCGCGCCGATCAAGCAGATGAACAGCGCGACCACCCAGGCGAAGATCGGCCTGTCGATGAAGAAGCTCGGCATGGCGCGCTACCGCAACGTCTGCGCGTGCTGGGCATCCGCCGTGGCGTCGGCCTCGGCCCAGGACTGCGGCTTGACCTTGTCGCCGGCAGCGAACTTCTGGAAACCTTCGACCACGACCTTGTCGCCGGCCTTCAGTCCGTCGGTGACGAACCAGATGCCGTCCTGCACCGAGCCGGTGCGCACCGGCTGCACCGCGATGCGGTTGTCGTCCTTGACGACGAACACCTCGCTGCCGCCGCCGCCATTGCGCTGGATTGCCTGCTGGGGCACCGCGATGGCATCGGAATCGATGCCCTGATCGATGCGGACGCGGACATACATGCCGGGCAGCAATTCGCGCTTGGGATTGCGGAACTCGCCGCGCAGCGTCACCTGCCCGGTATGGGCGTCGACCTTGGCGTCGGAGAACAGGAGCTTGCCGTCGAGCGAATAGGTCGTGTTGTCGTCGAGCACGAGGCGGACTTTTGCGGCATCGGCCGCGATGCGATCGAGATCGCCGTTCTCGAAGGCACGGCGAAGCTGGTTCATCTCGGTGACCGACTGGGTGAAGTCCGCATAGATCGGATCGAGCTGCTGCACGGTGGCCAGATTGGTCTCGTTCTGCACCACGAGCGCGCCTTCGCTCACGATGGCCGCACCGACCACGCCATCGATCGGCGCGCGCACGGTGGCGTAATCGAGGTTGAGCCTGGCGCGCGCGAGCTCCGCCTTGCGGCCCTCGACCTCGGCCTGGGCCTGGCGCTCGGCGGCAATCGTCTTCTCGTTCTCGGCTTCCGGCGCGGCGCGCTGGCTGGTGAGCGTGGCGATACGGCGCGCCTGCTGCTGCGCCTGCATCAGCGCGGCCTCGGCCTTGGCGAGCCCGGCCTCGTTCGCCATCACCTCGACCTCGAACGGCCGCGGGTCGATGCGATAGAGCGCTTCTCCGGCCTTCACCTCGCTGCCCTGGCGGAACAGGCGCTCGACGACAATGCCGGAGACGCGCGGCCGCACCTCCGCGACGCGTGTCGGCGCGATGCGGCCGGGCAACTCGCGCACCACGGCGCGCGATTGCGGCTTGACGACGACGATGCTGACATCGGGTTCGGAAGGTTGGGTGGCGGAGACTGCAGAGCTGGATTCATCACAGCCCGCAAGCAGCGGCGCAAGGGCCGCGAGCATCATTGCAACGCATGCCGATCGCGCTCGAAGTCCTGACATGAAGTGGGGTGCCCCGGTATTGTTGAACAAAGCAGCACGCACGATGTCGAAGAGATTCCGCGCGGCTGACATGGTCAAAATAGAATGCACGTGCTGCGACGCAAAGCATGAAGCGGGCGGCGCAATGTCACACGCGCTAGGGCGCTGAGTTCGTGGTCGTTTTCAGAGCTCACTGGATTGTGAGTCGGGCGCCGTGCCGCCCTGCTGCGACAGAACATCGCAAGGGAGCGCTACGAGCCCGGCGTGCACGGTAAAGATGTAGATCATTCGACTTCTGACGGCTGAGCCGAATCTCGCGATCAATCAGCGTTGCCGCTTGTGCCCCTGAACGGACACGGCAGATCCAAATGCCCCCCGTGCGGTCCGACGCGATCGGCCCTAACTCCTGCCGTACTGGTCTTGATCGCAGGCCTGCAGGATGCGGACAAAATCGGCCATGCTGGATCGATCCCGATTGTCGGCCATCGCCGCGACCTGAGTATTGGACGCGGGCTGGCTTCCTTGCCAAAACCGCATGAGGAGGTCGGCGATGTTTCTCATGACGCACTCTCCGCAACCAACTGTGGCAGTCGACACCAATGACTGCGGCTCGATCAAGGCAAAGGCCGGCGGGCGTTACACCGCCGACCTTGTCCTGCAACTGCCTGCTCGCGGGCCGGTTCCGTTGCTTTTCGCTCTGCGTTCGTTAGGTAGCACCGGGCACTTGGATGACGCCATTGCGCGCGAGTATGAGGTGACCGTGCTGAGGTACGGCCTGGCTAGTGACTCGGTATAACTCGACCAGACGTCGGTTTAGTCCCAAAGTATCGTAGTGCCAAGTATTCTGGTCCCAGGCATTCTAGTCCCAGGCCCCAAGGATTCGGACTGGCATCGATACCGTCTCATGATCGACGGACGAAGCCTCGTTCCGCGTGGGATTGCCGCCATGCGCCCGCGCGGCACCCGCCGCGACGCACGTAACCCTGCCACCATGATAGGATGACGCACTGCCCATCAAGGCTGTCGGAGAGCGGGTCAAGCCCGGGCCGGCGCAGACAGCGCGAGATTGTCTTTGTCTTAAGACGGAGGACACTCCATGCCGAGAAAAGAGATTCTCGACCAGATCCAGAAGTACATCCACCCGTTCCGTATCTCCAGCGGCAAGGGCTTTCAGCTCGGAGATTTCGACCCCGGCGACACGCGCGGTCTGAACATGGAAAAGGGCGAAGCTGCCGACCTTCTTCAGCGGGGCACTCGGTGGCTCGCAGAAGAACAGGACATGCTTTACGCCCAGGACCGTTGGTCGCTCCTGCTCGTGTTCCAGGCCATGGATGCGGCTGGCAAGGACAGCACCATCAAACACGTCATGTCGGGGGTAAATCCGCAGGGCTGCCAGGTCTTTTCGTTCAAGCAGCCCTCACAAGAGGATCTCGCACATGACTTCATGTGGCGCTACGTCTCGCGTCTGCCGGAGCGTGGACGGATCGGAATCTTCAATCGTTCCTATTACGAGGAGGTCCTCATTGTGCGCGTTCACGAGGATATCCTGAAGCGGCAGAGGCTGCCGTCGTCGTTCGTGGGCAGGAGGATCTGGGGCGAACGGCTGGCAGACATCGCGCGCTTTGAGGATTACCTCACCCGGCAGGGCACGGTCATCCTCAAGTTCTTTCTGCATGTGTCGCGCGCAGAGCAGAAGAAACGCTTCATGAAGCGCCTCGACAATCCCGAAAAGAACTGGAAGTTCTCCGCGTCGGACGTGCGCGAGCGCAGGTACTGGGCCGATTACATGGGCGCGTACGAAGCGGCGATCACGGCCACTGCATCGGAGCAGGCGCCGTGGTACGTGGTGCCGGCCGACAACAGGTGGTTCACCCGTCTTGTCGTCGCCGCGGCAATCGTGGAGGCAGTGGAGAAACTCGACCTCGCCTATCCGAAGGTAAGTTCGGAGCAGAAAAAGGAGCTGGCCACGGCGCGTGCGGAACTTGCACGTGAAGCTTGACTGCCGAGGCGCAAGACGAGCCGTCTCATTCGCCTGCTTCCGCTGCAAGGACAACCTTCCGCAAGGCGCTTGACGAGCGGATGACGAGCTTCTCTGCCTCGACCACGAGGAAGAACAGCAATCCGCCCGCGAGAAGCCAGGGCCACACCCAAAGCGGAACAGATTCGTTGCCAAACATCGCCTGGACCGGTGGCACGTAGGTGAAGATCAGTTGCAGGATCACGACGGCAGCGATGCCGAGCGGCAAGTACGCGTTGCCCATGTGCGCCTTCAGGGAGAGCGACGAATCGAGCAGGTAGCGGCTATTCAGCAAATAGAAGACCTGGCCGATTGTGATGGCGTTGACCGCTACCGTTCGGGCCAGCCCATCCGATGCGCCTTGCTTCGTCATCCAGAAGAACGCCAGCAAGGTGTAGGCAAGGAGCGCCAGGCCGACAAAGATGATCCGCCAGATGCCGAAGCCGGTCACGATCGGGCGGTCTACTGCGCGCGGGGGCCGTTGCATCACATCGATCTCGTGCGGCTCGAAGGAGATGACGAGGCCCAGCGCGACCGAGGTGACCATATTGACCCAGAGCACTTGCGGAGCCGTGATCGGCATGGTGAACCCGACAAAGATCGCCACCGCAATGACCAGCGCCTGCGCGACGTTGGTCGGCAGCATGAATAGCATGGCCTTCTCGATATTGTTGTAGACGGTGCGCCCTTCCTTCACCGCCGCCGAGATCGAGGCGAAGTTATCGTCGGCAAGGATCATTTCAGCAGCTTCCTTCGTGACCTCGGTGCCCTTGATACCCATCGCGACCCCGATGTCGGCTTTCTTGAGAGAAGGCGCGTCGTTCACACCGTCACCCGTCATCGCCACGATTTGATTGTTGGCCTGGATCGCTTTCACCAGGCGCAGCTTGTGTTCGGGGCTGGCGCGCGCGAAGACGTCGACGGCGCGAACTCGTTCCTGCAGCGTCGCGCTGTCCATGTCCTCGATTTCGGCGCCCGTGATCGCGGTCTTGCCGTCGCCGAGCCCAAGCATCTTGGCGATGGCCGCGGCGGTGATCTTGTGATCGCCGGTGATCATGGTGACGCGGATGCCACCACCTTGGCACTCCTTCACGGCTTCGATCGCCTCCTTGCGCGGCGGATCCAGGAGGCCGATCAGGCCGAGCAGGACCAGCGTCCTTGGCAGATCGGCCGCGGTGAGACTGCCAGCCTTCACATTCGGGTTCCGGAGCCACGCGAACGCCAGCACACGTTCACCTTGGGCCGCGAGCCTGTCCGATTGTTCCGAGAAGCGATTGCGGTCGAGCGGGCTCGACTGGCCATCGCCGGTCTGCTGGCGATCGCAGTGTTCAAGAATGACTTCCGGAGCGCCCTTGACGAGCAGGACTTGCTCGCCGTTCGCATCTCTCTGGAGCGTTGCCATAAACTTGTGCTCGGATTCAAACGGAATGGCGTCGATACGCGGAGATGCAGCCTGCTCGAGCTGCCGATCCATGCCGAGCTTTGCCGCGAACGGATAGAGTGCGCCCTCGGTCGGATCGCCCTCCACCTTCCAGGTGCCCTCCTCCTGGAACAGTTCCGCGTCGTTGCAGAGCAGGGACACGCGCCCCATCAGCGCAAGGACCGGATCCTTGCCGGCGGGCTGTCCGTCCTTTTTGATTTCTCCCGCGGGAGAATAGCCATCGCCGGTGACCTGATACGCCGACTCGGCTGTGACGGCGGATACCACCATCATCTCCATGAGCGTCAGCGTACCCGTCTTGTCAGAGCAGATCCGCGACACGGAGCCGAGCGTCTCGACTGCGGGCAACCGCCGGATAATCGCGTTGCGCTGGGCCATGCGCTGGACGCCGATGGCCAGGGTGATCGTGATGAGTGCAGGTAGTCCTTCCGGGATAAGCGATACGGCGATGCCGACGACTGCCTGGAAGAGCTCCACAAAGTCGATCCCTTTCACCCACTTGCCGTAGGCGAAGATCAGGACGCTGATCACCCCGATTGCCGCGCTGATGGCGTAGCCAAATTTCTTGATCTGGCGCAGCAGCGGAGTCTCGAGCGGGCTGACGTCGGCGAGCAACTGGTTGATGCGGCCGAGTTCGGTCTGAGTGCCGGTCGCGACGACCAGTCCGGTCGCACGACCGGATACGACCATGGTGCCGGAAAATGCCATGTTCTCGCGATCGCCGACCGTCGCGTTCGCAGGCACCGCGTCGACGCCCTTTTCTGCCGGCACCGATTCACCAGTGAGGGCCGCCTCTTCGGTCCGCAGGTTCTTTGTCTCGAACAGTCGCAGATCCGCAGGAATCTTGTCGCCCGACTCCAGGAGCACGACGTCGCCCGGAACGAGCTGCTCCGCTGGAATCATGCGGGTTTCCCCACCGCGTACCGCCCTGGCCTCGGCGGTCAGCAAATTGCGGATGGAATCCAGTGCCTTCTCGGCCTTGCCCTCCTGAATGAATCCGAGGAGCGCGTTGAGAACGACCACGCCAAAGATGATCGCCGCGTCGACCCACAGGTTCAGCATCAACTTGGTGAACCCCGCGGCGAGCAGCACGTAGACCAGGATGTTGTTGAACTGTGCGAGAAGCCTCGCAAACGCGCCGCGTTTCCTGCCTTCGGGCAAGCGGTTCTGACCGAATTTCTGAAGTCGGGCCGTAGCCTCGGCCGGAGCAAGCCCTTTCTCGCAGCTGGTAGCAAGTCGCTCGACGACCTCATGCTGAGGTATCGCGTGCCAGGGCACCACCTCGTTGGTCGTGTTCGCATTCGCTGCTGCGCTCATGCCATTCTGCCTATCGGCCGACGTCTAGAACCGGTCAAGGCCGCTCAAGGGGTCGACATCCGACATTTCTTTCGAAGCCGCAATGACATGGGTTGTGATCCGCAAGTCCCTTGATCTGAATCAAGGGACTGAGACCCGTTGAAAGACCGGTTTCAATGCGGAGAAACCCTCACCCAACTTGGGGCTTCGCAGTATGGTTTGACGAGCCCCTCCGATGACCAACCGGTTCCGCGCTTGGTTTGGCGCGCAGACTTCGGATATCGGCCCCAACTCAGACCTGGTCTGAGCTCCGCTATCGCGCCGCGATCAGAGGCACAGCAGACCCGTGCACACCATCCGCGGCACGCCTGATGGCGAGCACGCGCCCTATGCCACCGCCTTCATGCGGTAATGGCTGACGCCCCATTCGGTGCCGTCGGCGTGGCCGAACAGGCCTGCGGTGGCGAGGAAAAACCAGCGCCAGCGACGCATCCACAATACGGTGTCGTTGCCATAGACCTGGCGCAAGGCCGCTTCAATGGCTTCACGATTGCGGTCGAAATTGACCAGCCAGTCGTTCGCGGTGCGCTGATAGTGCGTGCCGCTCCAGCACCATTCCTTCTCGACCTCGAACAGGTCGGGATATTGCCTGACAAGGTGATGGCTCGGCATCACGCCGCCAGTGAAGAAATGCTGCGCAACCCAGTCGTCGCGGTCGGTACGGTCGAACAAATACGAGCCCGAGCGATGGGTGAAGATATGCATGAAGAAGCGTCCGTCGACATCGAGCCAGGAGCGAACGTTCGTCAGGAGCTTGCGCCAGTTCATCATGCGCTCGAACATCTCCACCGAGACGATGCGATCGAAGCGGCGGTCGGGTGCGAACACGTTCATGTCAGACGTGACGACGCGGAGGTTTTGCAGGCCACGCCGTCGCGCCTCCTCCTCGATATGGTCGCGCTGCGAATGTGAGTTCGAGACCGCCGTCACCTCGGCATGCCGAAACTGCCGCGCCATCCACAGCGACAGCGAACCCCAGCCGCAGCCGAGCTCGAGGATCGACTGCCCGTCGGCAAGATCGGCATGCGCGACGGTCTGGCGCAAGGCTTCTTCTTCCGCCTCCTGCAACGTGGTCGCAGCCGTGTTGTAGAAGCAGGACGAATATTTGCGTTTGGGGCCGAGCACCGCCGCGAAGAAAGCAAATGGCACCTCGCAGTGCTGGATGTTGGCGGCATCGGCATGCTCGGCGATCGGCCGCAGCATCATCTGGCCGGCGAAAGCCGTGTCATCCGCCGCCGTGCGGTCAGCAAGGCGCGTCGCGGTGCGCGAGCACAGCCGCTGAATCGCGGCGCGGACGACCACGTCAGGTAACGGCACGCGTTCGGCGGTCTCGATGATGGTGGAGACGAAGCTCATGGGGTCGCTCCCTTGACCGTGGCTCTGAGCAGGAGTGGAAAAAGGCGCTGGTTCGCGCCTGACAGGCGCGGTAGCGATCGCCGGCGCAGGCTCGGAGACCAGCCAACGAAGACTGCCGGCGCCGACCAGTCCGGCCGAAAAAGCCCAGATGACGTCCACCGGGCCGGAATTGCTGGTCCGCTGCCATCCAGGCGAACGTCGTCGGAATCGCAGGCGAAAGCGCGCGAAGCGCCCCGCGATAGGTCATCATGCAAAAAATCCGACTTGAGTCTTCGGGAACGCCGGAGTTTTACAAAGTACCAAAGCTTCAAAGCCCGGTTTCAGCTTTAGGTTCCCTGGTTACCCCTGAAATCGGCCCCTTCCCGCTTTTTTTGGGCTGGCTCTGTGCCATAGTGCAGGCTGCAATTCGAGGTTTCGCAACGGATGACATCGGCCATGAAGCCTGGCACTTCGCCCCGCTCCCCCATGGACATCAACTACATCAAACTATCCTCCCCCAGCGTGTTCCTGGTCCGGATGCTGGTGTTTCTGGTGCTCTGCTCGCTGGTCGGGGTCGTGCTCTACAAGCAGATCATCACCGCCTTCTTCGCCAATCCCGGGCTGAACGCCCTGATCGGCGGTGTGCTGTTCATCGGCATCATCCTGGCATTCCGGCAGGTGATCCGGCTCTATCCCGAGGTCTCCTGGGTCAACAATTTCCGTATCGCGGATCCCGGGCTTGCGCCGTCGCGCCATCCGAGACTGCTGGCCCCGATGGCGGCGATTCTCGGCGGCGAGCGGTCCGGGCGGATGAGCATCACCCAGCAGACCATGCGGCACCTGCTCGATTCGATCGCGACCCGCCTGGACGAGGCCCGCGACATCTCCCGCTATATGACGGGATTGCTGGTCTTCCTCGGCCTGCTCGGCACCTTCTGGGGCCTGATCGAGACCGTTGGCTCAGTCGGCAAGGTGATCGACGGATTGAAGGTCGGCGGCGACGCCGGCGCTCTCTTCGATACGCTGAAGGAAGGCCTAGCTGCCCCGCTTGGCGGCATGGGTATCTCGTTCTCCAGCTCGCTGTTCGGCCTCGCCGGCTCGCTGATCCTCGGCTTCCTCGACCTGCAATCGAGCCAGGCGCAGAACCGCTTCTACACCGACCTCGAAGACTGGCTCGCCACCACCGTGCGCGAATATGGCAGCGGCGAGGTGGCGGCCGTCGCCAGCGGCGGCGGTGTGGCTTCCGGCGAGCTCCAGGCCGCGGTGGAGCGGCTGCGCTCGGTGCTCGAGGAAGGCAACGCGAGCCGCGGCACGACTGCGGCGATGGCAAGCCTTGCCGAAGCCATCCAGGCGCTGGTCTCGCACATGCGAACCGAGCAGCAGATGATCCGCGAATGGGCCGACGGCCAGGGCGAGCAGAACCGCGAGATCCGCCGCCTGCTCGAGCGCCTCGCCCGCCAGCCGGAGAAGAGTTGAGTACTCGCTGGGCTACCGTGCCCCGGACGCAGCGCAGCACGCAGTGGCGCGCTGCTGAGCCGGGGCCCAGCGTTACTTGAAATGTGGGTCCCGACTCTGCGGAGCAGCGTTGCACGCTGCGCCGCGTCCGGGACAAGAAAGTGGAGACAAGCGAGATGGCTCTTGCCCGCGCCCGCCGCAGCGAAGGCCCCTTCAACTACTGGCCCGGTTTCGTCGACGCGCTGTCGACGCTGGTGCTGTCGATCGTGTTCCTGCTCTCGGTCTTCCTGGTCGTGCAGTTCTTCCTGTCGCAGGAGGTCACCGGCAAGGACAAGGCGCTGGAGCAGCTCAACGCCAAGATCGCGCAGCTCAACGAGCTGTTGTCGCTGGAAAAGCTCGGCAAGCTCAGCCTCGACGACCAGGTGTCGCAGCTCAAGGCTGGCCTCGCCTCGGCCGAGTCCGAGCGCAACCGCCTCAAGGGCCTCTATGAGGGACTTGCGAATGCCGGCAACGATGCGCAGGGCAAGACCACCGAGCTCAGCAAGGCGCTGGACTCCGAGAAGCAGGTGTCCGCGCGCGCGCTGGCGCAGATCGAGGTGCTGAACCAGCAGATCAGCGCACTGCGGCGGCAATTGGCAGCGCTCGAGGAAGCACTCGACGCCTCCGAGAAGCGCGACAAGGAATCGCAGACGCGGATTGCCGATCTGGGTTCTCGCCTCAACGTGGCTTTGGCCCAGCGGGTGCAGGAATTGTCGCGCTATCGCTCGGAATTCTTCGGCCGCCTGCGCGCGATCCTCGGCAACCGTCCCGACATCCGCGTCGTCGGCGACCGCTTCGTGTTCCAGTCCGAAGTGTTCTTCGACACCGGCCAGGCAACGCTCCTACCCGAGGGCCGCACCGAGCTCGACACGGTCGCAAGCGCGCTGAACGAGCTCAACGGCAAGATCCCGAGCGAGATCCCCTGGGTGCTGCGCGTCGATGGCCATACCGACGTGCGGCCGGTCAGCGGTGCCAACTTCAAGTCCAACTGGGAATTGTCATCGGCCCGCGCGATCTCGGTGGTGCAATACCTGATCTCGCTCGGCGTGCCCGCCGAGCGCCTGGTCGCCGCCGGCTTTGCCGAATTCCAGCCGCTCGACACCGGCAACACCGAGGACGCCTTCAAGCGGAACCGCCGCATCGAGCTGAAGCTAACGGAGCGGTAGTGAGCTTCCACCTCCGCCCCTATCGCGCCGAGGACGAGGCGGCGGCGATCGATCTGTGGCATCGCACCTGGCAGCAGGCCTATCCGCAGATCGACTTCGCGGCGCGGCGCGACTGGTGGCGCGAGCGCTGGCGCAAGGATCTGGTGCCGAAGGCGGCGATCGTCGTCGCCGAGCAGGACGGCGCGCTGATCGGCTTCGTCACCATCGACGGCGAAGGTTATCTCGACCAGCTCGTGGTCGATCCCGGACAATGGGGTTCGGATACTGCGCGGCTTCTTGTGGATGAGGCCAAGCGCCTCTCGCCGAAAGGCGTCACGCTGCTCGTCAACAAGGACAACACCCGCGCCATCCGCTTCTACGAGCGCAACGGCTTTGCCCACGCGGGCGACGACGTGAACCCGACCTCGGGACGGCCGGTGCTGAAGATGGAATGGAAGCCGTAGGCGCGGCAGCCAGCCCCGCACCCGGCCGTCATTGCGAGCGCGGCAATGACAGGAACTTGAGGCACTTACGCCCCGCCACCGGCAACTGCCGTTCTACTTTGCATGGGGTTGTTTTCGAGGTTTGGACCGGGAGGCGCCCTCACGCCCCCTCGAACTGCAACCTTGCCAGCCGCGCATAGAGCCCGTTCGCCGCGACCAGCTCGGCATGCGTGCCCTGCTCGACGATCCGGCCCTGGTCCATCACCAGGATGCGGTCGCATGACAGCACGGTGGCGAGGCGATGGGCGATCACGATCGTGGTGCGATGGCTCATCAGCTCTTCCAGCGCAGTCTGAACCAGCGTCTCGCTTTCCGCGTCCAGCGACGAGGTTGCTTCATCCAGCAGCAGCAGTGGCGCATCGCGCAGGATCGCGCGCGCGATCGCGATGCGCTGGCGCTGGCCGCCGGACAGCGTCACGCCGCGCTCGCCAAGCGGGGTCTCAAACCCTTCCGGCAGGCGGCGGATGAACTCGGCGGCGTGCGCCAGCTCGGCGGCACGCTCGACCTCGGGGTCGGTCGCGTCGGGCCGGCCGAAGCGGATGTTCTCGCGGGCGGTAGCGGCGAACACCACCGATTCCTGCGGCACCAGCGCGATGCGCGCGCGCAACTCACGCGGATCAGCCGATCTGACCGGCACGCCGTCGAGCGCGATCGCGCCCAGCTTCGGATCGTAGAACCGCAGCAGGAGATGAAACAGCGTGCTCTTGCCGGCGCCGGACGGACCGACGATCGCAACCTTCTCGCCGGGGCGTACGTTGAGCGAAACGCCATCGAGCACCTTGACGTCGGGCCGCGCCGGATAGGCGAAGCTCACCTTGTCAAAGCCGACCTCGCCGCGCGCGGGCGACGGCAGCGCGCGCGGCATCGCCGGCGCCGTGATCTCCGGCTGCACGTGCAGGATCTCGAACAGGCGCTCGGCGGCACCGGAGGCGGCCGCGACCTCGCCCCAGACCTCGCTGAGCTGGCCAAGGCCGGCGGCGGCAAATGCCGCGTAGAGCACGAACTGACCGAGACGGCCGGGCGTGATCGAGCCGATCAGGACGTCATGCGAGCCGATCCAGAGGATCGCGACCACGCTCGTGAACACGATGAAGATGATGATGGCGGTCAGCACTGCGCGCGCCTGTGTCGAGGTGCGCGCCGCCTCATAGGCCTGCTCGACCTCGCCGCCGAAGCGCTTTCCGGCGAGCTGCTCGCTGGTATAGGCCTGCACGGTGCGGATGGCACCGACCAGCTCGGAGGCATAGGCCGAGGCGTCGGCGAGCGTATCCTGCGCGTTGCGCGACAGCCGCCGCACCCAGCGCCCGAAGGCGACCAGCGGCAGCACGATCAGGGGAATGGCGAGCAGCACGAAGCCCGAGAGGCGTGGGCTCGTGATCACCATCATCGCGACCGCGCCCAAGAACATCATCATGTTGCGCAGTGCGATTGACACCGACGCGCCGACCGCGGACTTGATCTGGGTGGTGTCGGCGGTGAGCCGCGAGACCAGCTCGCCGCTGCGTGCGGAATCGAAGAAGGTCGGCGAGAGCGAGAGCAGATGGCCGAACACGTCGCGGCGGAGATCGGCGACGATGCGCTCGCCGATCGTCATCACGAGGTAGTAGCGCGCCGCGCTTGCCAGCGCGAGCACCGCGACCACCGCGATCATCACCGCAAAATAGCTGTTGATCAGCGCGATGCCTTCCGGCGTGAAGCCGAAATCGATCATCCGCCGCACCGCGACCGGCACCAAAAGCGTGGTCAGCGCGGCAATCGTCAGCGCGACGAAGGCAAGCGCCGCGCGGCCGCGATAGCGACCCACATAGGGCGCCAGCGCCATCAGCGGCCGCAGCTTTGCCCGACCTTTGGCCGGCTGCTCGATCAGCTCGGCCTCGATCGAAGGGGTGTCCGCGGCGTTCATCTCGCCCTGATCGACGTCATCAAGCCGTTCCACTGCGCTCATGAGATCCGACCCATTGGATTAGTCCGCTCCCAATAGGCTGGTGCAAAGGTAGTAGCAAATCCGGGATGTCCCTTAGGGGCAAGCCCGGTTCGCTCATCCCGCAATGGCTTGTTTTGCGAGGTTTCGTGGGGTATAGAGCCGCCCAAATCCGTCATTCGCTAGCCACTCAATGAGGCGCCGGGGCGCCGAGGAATTGCCATGAAAGCCGAGATTCACCCGAATTATCATACGATTACCGTCGTGATGACCGACGGTACCGAGTACCAGACCCGCTCCACCTGGGGCAAGGAAGGCGACAAGCTCCAGCTCGACATCGACCCGAAGTCGCACCCGGCCTGGACCGGCGGCTCCGCCCAGATCATGGACCGCGGCGGCCGCGTCTCCCGGTTCCAGAAGAAGTTCTCGGGCTTCCTCAAGAAGGATTGATCCGGCCGATCAGGCCGCGACGAAAAACGCCCCTGGGAGACCAGGGGCGTTTTTGTTTGAGCCCTCAAACGAGCCAAAGGTCTGTAGGGTGGGCAAAGCGAAGCGTGCCCGCCATTTCTCGCGACGATCTGAAAGGATGGATGGTGGCAAGGCGCAGTTGCGCCTTTGCCCACCCTTGCGCCTGAACGCTTACCCCTCGAACGCGGCCTTGAGCGCGTTGAGCTGGGGCACCAGGGGATTGCCGATCGGCATGCGGTCCGTCGGCGGGGTGTGGATGCTGGTGTCGAGGCGGCGCACGCGCGTCTGCAGGCTCATCGAGCGGGTGATCAGGTCCTGCAATTGCTGCGGCAGCTTCTCGATCGTATCGGTGGGGCCGGGATCGGCCGCGGTCAGCTTGACCTTGGTCTTTTCGCGGTTGGCCTGAAGCAGCGTCATCTCGCCTTCCTTCACCGCGCGGTGCAGGAGC